>JAVEDQ010000185.1 GCA_030840885.1 Frankiaceae bacterium | reverse complement strand
GCCGAACAGGCCGCCGGTCAGGCCGCGTGCAACTCCGAGCAGCGTCGGAGTCGAGGTGGCCGCGGACATGATCCCGCAGAGCCCGGCCAGCAACAGTGTCACGCGCATCGTCGCGACCCGGCCGAAGCGGTCGGAGACGATGCCCCAGACCGGTTGACTCAGGCCGTACATGAGGAAGTAGGCGCCGGCCGCCTGGACCACACCGGCCAGTGGGATGTCGAGGTCGTGCGCGATCGCTAGCAGCATGGGCGGCATCGCGAAGCGGTCGAATGTCGCGACGAAGGCAGTGGTCTGCAGCAGCCGGATCGGCGTGTGGTGGCTGACCGTTAGCCGGTCGGGCGTGTCAGAGTCGGTCGACAAGCCCCGAGCCCTCCGCGAGCGCGGCGTCCATCACGTCGTGGCCGTCGACCGCCTCGGGTAGCCAAGCGCTGCGTAGGCGTACCAGCGTGGTCAACGACGCGTGGTCAACGACGCCGTCTGTGACCAACCCGTCAACTGGGTCCCGCAAACGCTCGAGGTATCTCTCGGCGAGGACGCCGTCGAGGCCGAGCCGTCGCTGCGTCGCCTCGATTGCCTCGCTGTCGAGTGCGCCTGACACGATGGTCTTGCAGGTTTCGGTCATCGCGTGAGTGAGGCGACGCGCAAGGTCGAGACGCTCCGCTCCCACGACCGCGACGACTGTGCCGAGATACGGTGCGAACCTGTCGGTCACGCCAGCCAGTCGGACACAGCCGGCTGCTTCCGCCACCAGCTCGTTGCCTGCATTGAGCATCGTCGCGTCGCACTCCCCCGCCAGCAGGGCCTGGAGCCGCCTGGGTGTCGAGCCCAGCGCAGTCAGTTCGTAGTCCTGGCGGCGGACACCGAGGTGGTCGGCGAGGGCATAGAGCGCAAGCGCAAACCCGGAGGTCGCGACGTCGACGCCGATCGTCGCCCCGCGCAGGCCGGAACGATCGAGCCCGGGGCGGCCATAGAGCCCGAGTCCCATGCCCCTGTCGATGGCACCGACGATCCGGGCATCGAGCATCTCGCCGATCGGGTTCCGGTGGCTGAACCGGTAGGCGAGTACGTTGTCGGGGCTGGTCAGGGCGACGTCCAGCTCGCCCTCGACCAGGGAGCGGAACTGACTAGGGGACGAGGACACCGGCTCTTCGGTGACTTTGAGGCCCCCCGCAGCAAGCCGGCCGGTCGAAGCGGCGACGTCCAGCACGACCGAAGGCGTGAAGGAGCCCACGGTCATGGCATCCATCGCGTTCCTCCTCGAGCGGCGGACGGAGTCGTCACCGTATCGTTGGTGCACTCGTTTGCATATGCGCCCTGCCGTCCTCGCTAGGCTTGACAGCGCTGCTGATCTGCATGAGGCTGCACTCGTTTGCAGAGCAGGGTACGAGGTCGTGCCGGCCAGTGGAAGGGGACGAACCGTGGACGAGAGGGTCGCCTCGGCAATCGCCCATTGGGAGCCGCGCTTCACCGCCAACGGCGTGCAGCCCGCCGACTTCGCGCGGGTTACGGCCTCGATCAAGAAGTGGCCCGAGTGGTGCGCGGCTTGGGTCGCTCTCGGCTCTGAGCACGAGCACCTCGGCCGTGAGGCGCTCGGCCAGGGCCGGCTGCGTTCCGGCGGCGAGCACCTCGCCCAGGCCGCGGCCTACTACCACTTCGCGAAATTCGTCTTCGTCGAAGACGTCGAGCAGATGAAGGCCGCCCACCGCCGTGCGGTGAGCTGCCACACCGACGCCCTGCCGCACCTCGACCCGCCCGGGCGCAAGATCGAGCTGCCGTTCGAGAACGGGAAGCTGGTCGCCGTCATCCGAACGCCCTACGGTGACGGTCCGTTCCCAGTCGTCTTGATGATCCCCGGCCTCGACTCCACCAAGGAGGAGCTTCGCTCGACAGAGCAGACATTCCTCGACCGCGGACTTGCGACGTTCAGCGTCGACGGGCCGGGGCAGGGGGAGGCGGAGTACGACGTGCCGATCCGCGGCGACTGGGCCCCGGTCGCTGAGCTTCTCTGGGCGAGCGTCGCCGAGCAGCCCGACCTCGACCACGACCGGCTGGCTGTGTGGGGGGTCAGCCTGGGCGGTTACTACTCCGTGCGCCTGACCGCTGCGCTCGGTGACCGAGCCAAGGCGGCCGTCGCGCTCGCCGGGCCGTTCAACTTCGGGGAGTGCTGGGCCGGCTTGCCCCCGTTGACTCGCGACACGTTCCGCGTTCGCTCGGGCAGCCATAGCGACGAAGAGGCACGAGCCGTGGCAGACACTCTCGACCTCTCCAGCGTCACCGACGACGTCACCGCGCCGCTGCTGATCGTCTTCGGCCGGCAGGACCGACTGATCCCTTGGGAGCAGGCGGTCAAGGTCCACGAAGCCGTCAAGGGTAGTGAGCTCCTGATGTTGGAGGAGGCCAACCATGGCTGCGCGGATCGCTCGCCGTGGCACCGCCCGCGGACAGCCGACTGGCTCGCCGAACATCTCGGCGGTCGCGTCGGTGACCCCGCCCCCACCTTGGAGAGCTCACGCGCATGACGGATTCCTCGGTGTCCGGCCACGCACCCGGTCACGTCCCCGGCTCGGTGAAGATCGGATGGATCGGCGCCGGCAGGATGGGCGCCGCGATGGCGAGACGCCTGGCCGTTGCCGGCGAGGACGTCACCGTCTGGAATCGCACGCGAGCCAAGGCCGAGGCCCTCTCCGACGTCGGCTGCAGTGTCGCCGACACCATCGCCGACCTGCGTGGCCTCGACGTTGTCTTCACCATGGTCTCCACCCCGGCCGACCTGGTGCAGGTGCTGACCGGCGCCGGCGGACTTCTCGAGGATCCCGATCACGTGCCCGGAGCGGTGGTCGACTGTTCCACAGTGGACGACGAGACTTCTGTGGCGATGCGCGCTGCCTGCGCCGAGCGCGGCGTCGACTTCCTGGCTGCACCGGTCAGTGGCAATGCCAAGGTCGTCAAGGCGGGCAAGCTCACCCTTGTCGTTTCCGGCCCGGAGGAGACCTGGCTCAAGGTGGCGCCGCTGCTCGACCACCTCGGCGAGGGCGCGACCTACGTCGGCGACGGCGACCTCGCCCGCCTGGCGAAGATCTGCCACAACGTCATGCTCGGCGTGGTGACGCAATGCCTGGCCGAGATCACGGTGTTGGCGCAGAAGGGCGGAATGTCCCGCGCCGCGTTCCTCGACTTCCTCAACAAGTCGGTGATGGGCTCGACGTTCACGCGCTACAAGTCGCCGGCATTGGTGCACCTCGACTACACGCCCACGTTCACGCCGGTCCTGCTGCGCAAGGACTTCGACCTTGGCTTCGGCGCGGCACACGACCTCGACGTACCCATGCCGGTAGCGGCCGCTGCGGCTGCCGCCGTGCAGGCGAGCGTCAGCAGTGGTCGGGTGAACGAGGACTTCGCGATCCTGCTCGACCTGCAAGCCCACAATTCCGGATTGGAGCTCAAAGCCGAGGACGTCGAGGTGGACGACGGGCTGTCGAGCGGTCCGGAAAGGAGCTAGCCATGACTCGGCCGCTGCCGGCGCCCGGGCATATGGGGGTCGACTACGAGGAGCGGGT
>JAVEDQ010000163.1 GCA_030840885.1 Frankiaceae bacterium | reverse complement strand
TACCGCGACCTGCTGGAGTTCTTCTTCCAGATCCACGACCCGACCACGATAAACCGCCAGGGCAACGACGTCGGGACCTCCTACCGGTCCGCGATCTTCTACACCGACGACGAGCAGAAGCGCGTTGCCGAGGACACGATCGCGGACGTGTTGACGCGCCTCTGACGCTGCGGAAGTCTTCCGGCCGCGGCCGCGTTGTCAGCAACGAGGGACCGTCGACGAGCAGGAGGACGACTCATGACCGACACGACCGAGCGTGCAGTTCTGGCCGGTGGCTGTTTCTGGGGCATGCAGGACCTCGTCCGCAAGCGCCCCGGCGTTGTGTCGACCCGGGTCGGCTACACCGGCGGGCAGAACGCCAACGCGACCTACCGCAACCACCCGGGCCACGCCGAGGCGCTCGAGATCGTCTTCGAGCCGGACGCCACCAGCTTCCGCGACCTGCTCGAGTTCTTCTTCCAGGTCCACGACCCCTCGACGGTGGACCGCCAGGGCAACGACGTCGGCTCCTCGTACCGGTCGGCCATCTTCTACACGAATGACGAGCAGAAGCGCGTGGCCGAGGACACCATCGCCGATGTCGACGCTTCCGGCCTGTGGCCCGGCAAGGTCGTCACCGAGGTCGTCGCGGAAGGCCCGTTCTGGGAGGCCGAGCCGGAGCACCAGGACTACCTGGAGCGCTATCCGCACGGCTACACCTGCCACTTCGTCCGTCCGAACTGGCGGCTGCCGCGCCGGAACGAGACCGCGGACGCTTGAGATCGGCCGAGTTCGCCTGATGGCGCGTGTTCCTAGCAGCGACGGGCATCGGTAAGGACGTCAAGAGTGAGGGGACGATCATGGGTTACCTGAAGACCGGATTGGGCTTCGGCCTCGGCTACGTGCTGGGCGCCCGGGCAGGCCGCCAGCGGTACGAGAGACTGCTCGCCGATGCCCGACGCCTGGGCGCGCATCCGAAGGTGCAGGAGGCCGCGGAGAAGCTGCCTCCCGTTGTCCAGCAGGGGCTCAGCCGCATCGTCCAGCAGCCCGGGGTCACCGGACTCACCGAGGCCGGGATCGCGGACCCTGCTCCCCCGTCCCCGACGTCGTCGGCCCCGACAGGTCCCCTCGAGCCCGAGCCCGAGCTGCTCGTGGTCGACCTCGAGTCCGTTCCCGACGAGAGCCTCAGCCAGCCCCCGATCGACCCCCTGGTCGACCCGCTGGTTGTTCCGGGGCACGGCGACCTGCCCCGGTCGTCACCCCGCGACCTCCAGTAGCCGGTCCGCCACGGTCGAACAAGACCCAGCGGGGTAGGCGGCGACGGTGAGTTCCGAACCGCCGGCCCGTCCGGCCGTCCTGTCCGCCGTGGCGGTCCTCGTCGCGTTCCTGCTGACCGCGTTGCGCCTGAAGCGACGGCGGGGCCGGCCGCCGACGGACGCCCGGGCCGCCGACCTGACCGTCCGGGCCGACGACGGGGTGCCGCTCGCGGTCGAGGAGGACGGCGACGCGAACGCCGCGCTCACCGTGGTCTTCGTCCACGGGTTCACCGCTCAGCTGGGCGAGTTCGACGGGCAGCGGGACGCCCTGCGCGGCTCGGCCCGGCTCGTGCTCTACGACCAGCGCGGCCACGGCCGGAGCGGCTGGGGCGACGCACGCCACGCCACCATCGACCAGTGCGGCCGCGACCTGGCTGCCGTGATCGACGCCCGGGTGCCGACCGGACCCATCGTGCTGGTCGGCCACTCGCTCGGCGGCATGACCGTCATGGCGCTCGCGGACCAGCGACCGGAACTGTTCGGCACGCGGATCGTCGGGACCTGCCTGCTGGCGACGTCGGCCGGCCGCGTCCTGGAGTCCGCGCTCGGCCGCGTCGGAAGCATCCTGCTGCTCCGCACCGGCCTGTTCCGCGTCTACCTCTGGTGGCTGCGGCTCTGGGCCCCCGTGCTCGAACGCTTCCGGGTCCGGGGCAGCCGACTCGCCTACGCCTTCACGCGGCACTACCTGTTCGGCAGCACGGACGCCACCCCCGTGCTGGTGCGCCAGGTCCAGTCGATGCTCGAGGAGACGCCGGTGCCGATCGTCGCCGCCTTCTACCCCGCCTTCGTCGACCACGACAAGGTCGCCGCGCTCGCCGCGCTCCGCGACATCCCCGTTCTCGTCGCCGTCGGGTCCGACGACCGGCTCACCCCGGCGCACCACAGCGAGGTGATCGTGGAGAACCTCGGCAACGACGTGGAACACCTCGTCGTCCCCGGCGCCGGGCACTCCGTCAACTTCACCTACCCGGAACTGATCAACGAGGCCCTCCAGCGCCTTCTCGTGCGGGCCGGCAAGCGCATCACCGCGGCCGCCTGAGCCTGCCCAACAGCCGCTGCTGGCTCCTTAGGCTGCTGTGCATGCCCCCCGACGCCCGGGACCTCGCCGCCCTGCCCAAGGCGCATCTCCACCTGCACCTCGAGGGCGGGATGCGGCCGGGCACCCTGCGCGAGCTGGCGACGCGGAACGGGATGCCGGTGCCGGAGATCCGGGGCTTCGGCAACTTCGGGGCCTTCGCCGCGATGTACGTCGCCGCCTGCGAGGTCCTCACCTCGGCCGACGACGTTGCACGACTGATCGACGAGACGGTGGACGACGCCCTAGCGGCCGGGGCGGTGCACGTCGAACCCGGGATGTTCCTGCCGCACCACCGGGCCCGGCTGGGCCCGGACGAGCAGGTGCTCGAGCTGGTCCTGGACGCCCTGGCCACGGCTTCGGCCCGCACCGGCGTCTCGACGGGGTTGATGGTGTCCGCCGACCGCACCCGCAGCCCGGAGGAGGCCGTCGAGCAGGCCCGGCTCGCCGCGCGCTACGCGGGACGCGGAGTCGTGGCCTTCGGCCTCGCCAATGACGAGCACGGGCATCCGCCGGAGCCCTTCGCCGAAGCGTTCGGCATCGCCCGCGCGGCCGGTCTGCTCAGCACGCCGCACGCCGGCGAGCTCGACGGGCCTGCGAGCGTGCGCGGTGCGCTCGAGGTGCTCGGGGCCGACCGCATCCTGCACGGCGTCCGGGCCGTCGAGGACCCCGCGCTCGTGCAGCAACTCGCCCAGAGCGAGGTCTGCCTCGACGTCTGCCCCACCTCGAACGTGCTGCTCTCGGTCGTCGACGACCTGGCGGCACACCCGCTCCCCGCGCTGCTCGACGCCGGTGTCCGCTGCAGCCTCAACGCCGACGACCCGCTGCTGTTCGGCCCCGGCCTGCTCGAGGAATACGCGCTGTGCCGCGACATCCTCGGGTTGTCCGACGCCCAACTCGCCGCCGTGGCCTCGACGTCGCTGACGGCCTCCGGCGCCTCCCCCGAGGTCGTCGCGAACGGCCTCAGCGGTGTCGACGCCTGGCTCGCGGCGGTCTGAGCCGG
>JAVEDQ010000117.1 GCA_030840885.1 Frankiaceae bacterium | reverse complement strand
CGGCCTTGCCGAGCAGGCCGACCGCCTCGCGGGCGAAGCGGCGGATCGCGTCCTCGTCGCCGTCGAGCAGCAGGTTGCGCAGCTCGTCGCGCAGCGCCTCCCGCGTCGCCTGCGGGTCGCCGCTGGTGTTGGCGGTGGGGTCGGTCTCGTCGCCGTCCTGCCGGCCCAGCTCCGCGGCGGCGCCGTCACCCGTGCGGCGCGGGAACCACAGGTCGAACAGGGTGTCGAAGGTCTGCCGGTGGGCCGGTCTCTTGCAGACGCTCGCGGCTAACGCCGCCCGCAGCTGGCCGCGGTCGATGAGCTCGACAGCCCCCATGGCGCGCATGGCGTCGACGGTCTCGGCGGTGCTGACGGGCAGGCCCGCCTTCCGCAGCGCGGTGGCGAAGCCGACGGTCCGGTCGACGAGGCTCATCCCGGTCCTCCGCTCATACCGACTTCCCCTCAGCCCAGCTTCAGCTGCGAGATGGCTTTCTCCTGGTCCGACGCGTGCTTGAGCACGGCGCCGAGCGTGGCCGAGACGGCCTTCTCGTCCAGGGTGTCGAGGCCGAGGGCGAGCAGCGTGTACGCCCAGTCGATCGACTCGGCGATGCTCGGGCTCTTCTTCAGCTCCATCGCCCGCAAGGCACGTGCGGTGCGCACGAGCGACTCGGCGAGCTGCTCCGGGAGCTCCGGCACCCGCGAGAGCACGATCGCCTTCTCGCGATCGGCAGTCGGGTAGTCCAGGTGCAGGTACAGGCAGCGGCGCTTGAGCGCCTCCGACAGCTCGCGGGTCGCGTTGGAGGTCAGCAGCACGATCGGGCGCCGCGTCGCGGTGACGGTGCCGAGCTCGGGGATCGTCACCTGAAAGTCCGACAGCACCTCCAGCAACAGGCCCTCGACCTCGACGTCGGCCTTGTCGGTCTCGTCGACGAGCAGGACCGTCGGTTCGTCGCGGCGGATGGCGGCGAGCAACGGGCGCTCGAGCAGGAACTCCTCGGAGAAGATGTCGTCCTGCGTCGCCGACCAGTCAGCACTGCCATCGGCGCTGCTGTTGGCCGCCTGGATGCGCAGCAGCTGCTTCTTGTAGTTCCACTCATACAGCGCGCGGGCCTCGTCAAGCCCCTCGTAGCACTGCAGCCGGATCAGCTCACTGCCGGTCGCGGCGGCGATCGCCTTGGCCAGCTCCGTCTTGCCGGTGCCGGCGGGGCCCTCGACGAGCAGGGGCTTGCCGAGCCGGTCGGCGAGGAAGACGGTCGTGGCGATGCCGTCGTCGGCGAGGTAGCCGGTCTCGGCCAGCTTGTCGCGGACATCGTCGACTCCGCTGAACACGGGGTTCTGGTGCATCTCCCGATTGTGCCCGCCCGGCAACGATGACACCTGTGGCCTCGACCGGGCCACGTTGCACCGTCGGCAACCGGGGTAGGCGAACGTCATGCGAATCGCCTTTCTCGGTCTCGGTCGGATGGGGTCAGCCATGGCCCGGCACCTGCTCGACGCGGGGCACGACCTCACCGTCTGGAACCGCACCTCCGGCAAGGCCGGCGAACTCGTCGAGGCCGGCGCCACCGAGGCATCGACGGTCGGTGAGGCCGTCGGGAACGCCGAGATCGTCGTGCTCATGCTGTTCGGCCCCGATTCGGTGCGGGACGTGCTGAAGGAGGTCGGTGAGGCGGCCGGCAAGGGCACGCTCGTGCTCGACTCGACGACCATCGGCCGCGACGCCGCCGAGGAGTTCGGCAAGCTCGCCGACGGTCTCGGCCTCCGCTACGTCGACGCCCCCGTCGTGGGCACGACCGCTCCGGCCCGCAACGGCACCCTCGGCGTGCTCGTCGGCGCCACCGACGAGGACTTCGCGACCGTCAAGCCGCTGCTGGAGACCTGGGGCGACCCGGAGAAGATCCGCCACGTCGGTCCCGTCGCCAGCGGCAACGCCCTGAAGACCGTCGTGAACCTGACCCTCGGTGTGGCCATGGGCGGGGTCGCCGAGGCGCTGCGGCTCGGCCGCGACCTGCACATCGACTCCGACGTGCTGCTGGCCACCCTCGGGCAGGGCCCGCTGGGCTTCAGCGTCAACCAGAAGAAGGACATGCTGGCCAGCGGCGACTTCCAGCCCACCGCCTTCTCTCTGGACCTCCTGCTGAAGGACCTGACCATCGCACTGGACGTCGCCTCCGACGACCTCCCGCTGACGAAGGCGACCGCGGCCTACGCCGACGCGGCCATCGCCGCCGGTCACGGCGACGACGACTACACCGCTCTGGCCGGCTACTTCGCCTTCGAAGGGTCCGCCGACTCCTACTGATTACGGTGTCGGCTCCCCGCCTTGATCAGCGCTGGACGTCGACCACGACCCGGTTCCGGTTCGGGTTCGGCCCGGTCAGGGTGAAGATGCGGAACCCGTTCTTGGCGGTCAGGCCGACGCCATAGGTCACGACGGCCTCGAACGACTCCAGCTGCCGCATGTCACGGACCTCGGCCAGGCTCGGCGTGCGCCGAACCGGCGTCGAGTTGCTGGTCAGCGCGTCAGAGAATCGGACCTGCAGGAAAGAGTGACCATTGACGATGACGCGCTTATCGTCGTTCCCGACCAAAGCCGAAGCCGGCACGTACTTGGCCGAGGAGGCCGGGGCCGGGCCGGTGAAGTCGAAGACGATCCGGTCGAAGCCGGGCTGGGCCGCAGTGCGGATGTTGGTGAGGGTGCCTTGCCCGGCACCGGTCGCCGGAGCGCCGTGCGGCGCCGTCCCGAAGCCCTGGTGACAGCCGGCCAGCGCGAGCAACGGCAGGAGCGCCAACAGCACGACACTCCGGCGGACGGACCAGCGACGACGGTCCATGGCGATCTCCTCGTGGGATGGGACCGCATGGTGAGCTGTCGGACCCGCTCCTGCAAGAGGCGAATCGGACATCTGATCAACGAGCTGCGAACCGCCCCCGGCCAGGGGCGAGACGTCAGGAGCGCAGCTGGCCCTCGCCGTACATGACCCAGGTCGTGGAGGTCAGCTCGGGCAGCGCCATCGGCCCACGCGCGTGCAGCTTCTGGGTGCTGATACCGATCTCGGCCCCCATGCCGAGTTGGTCGCCGTCGGTGAACCGGGTGGAGGCGTTCACGATCACGGCGGCGCTGTCACACCCGGCGATGAACCGCTTCGACGCCGAAAGCGAGCGCGTCACGATCGCCTCGGTGTGGCCGCTGCTCCACCGCCGGATGTGACGGCAGGCGTCGTCGAGCGAGCCGACGACGCGGGAGGCCAGGTCGAGCGAGTAGTACTCGGCCGCCCAGTCGGTGTCGGTCGCCTCGACGGCGGTGACGCCGCTGCCCGCGACCGCGGCGAGCGTCGCCTCGTCGCCGTGCAGGACGATGCCGGCCTCGGCGAAGGCCGGCAGCGCGCGGGCGAAGAAGGCGTCGGCGATGTCGGCGTGCACGAGCAGCGATTCCGCGGCGTTGCAGACGCCGACCCGCTGCGCCTTGGAGTTCAGGACGATGCGCACCGCGAGGTCGAGGTCGGCGTCGGCATCGACGTAGACGTGGCAGTTGCCGACCCCGGTCTCGATCACCGGGACGAGCGACTCCGTCACCACCGAGTTGATCAGCCCGGCGCCGCCGCGCGGGATGAGGACGTCGACGAGCCCGCGGAGCCGCATGAGCTCCTTGACCGACTCGTGAGTGCGCCCCGGGACGAGCTGCACCGCGGCGGCGGGGAGCCCCGCGTCGACGACGGCCTGGCTCAGCACCTCGACGAGCGCGACGTTGGAGTCGTAGGCACTGGCGCTGCCGCGCAGGAGCACCGCGTTGCCGCTCTTCAGGCACAGCCCGGCGGCATCGACGGTGACGTTCGGCCGGCCTTCGTAGACCATGCCGACGACGCCGAGCGGCACCCGGGTCTGGCGGACCTCGAGTCCGTTGGGCAGCGTGTAGCCGCGGACGATCTCACCGACCGGGTCCGACAGCGTCGCGACCTGCCGCAGCCCGTCGGCCATCGCCTCGAGCCGGCCGCGGGTGAGCGTGAGCCGGTCGACCAACGCCGCGTCCATGCCGTTGTCCCGCGCGCGCGAGACGTCCGCCGCGTTGGCGGCGAGGATCTGCTGCTCCCCCGCGAGCAGCGCGTCGGCCATCACGAGCAGCGCCGCGTCCTTCACGCCGCGCGGCAGCGAGGCCAGCTCGAAGGCGGCCTCCTTGGCCCGGACCGCGACGACGCGGACGGACTCGGCCGGCGACGCGTCTCCCGCTGTCGCGCGGGCTCCCCCGTCGGTGGCCTGCTGCTCGGTCATCGTCGTCCTCTCGCTGTAGTCATGTCGCGGAGTCCTGCGGCGCTGTCATGCCGCTCACCCCTCGGCCGGGACAGTCGCGCGCTGCTCGGCCCGCCGTCGGGTGACTTGCGGCATCAGCACCAGGTCGTCGCGGTGGACGACCTCGCGGGAGTACCGCGGGCCCATCTGGTTCGTGCTCAGTCCCAGCATGGCAGGCAGTTCGGACGCGTCATAGCCGATGAGGCCGCGGGCCACGACCTCCCCGGTCGGATCGGTGAGGTCCACCGGGTCGCCGGCGGCGAACTCGCCCTCGACGGCGGTGATGCCGACCGACAGCAGCGACATCCGACGCTGCACGACCGCACGGACGGCGCCGGGGTCGAGGAAGACCCGACCCCG
The DNA here is from genome assembly GCA_030840885.1 of Frankiaceae bacterium. Classification (GTDB taxonomy): domain Bacteria; phylum Actinomycetota; class Actinomycetes; order Frankiales; family Frankiaceae; genus JAVEDQ01. The sequence goes on along the minus strand of JAVEDQ010000117.1, from coordinate 1,051 downwards.
CGGTGCGCTCGCGTACGCGAGCCACAGCAGGCGTGCCGACGCGCGGCGGCCGACCGGGTGGAAGTAGGTGCCGGCGGGCTCGCCGGCGAGGATCGCGCCCGCGTCCCGGGCGGCCCCGACGACGGCGACGCAGCCGCCGCCGGTCGCGACCCGGGCCGCGGCGATCTTCGTCGCCATGCCACCGGAACCGACGCCGGCCGACCCGGTGCCCTTGGCCAGCACCCCCGCGAGGTCGGCGTCGCCGAACACCTCGTCGAGGCGCGTCACCGGGCGCTCCGTGCTCGCCTTGCTCGGGTCGGACTCGTAGACACCGTCGACGTCGGAGAGCAGCACCAGCGCGTCGGCGCCCACCAGATGCGCGACCAGTGCCGCCAGGCGGTCGTTGTCACCGAAGCGGATCTCCTCGGTGGCGAGCGCGTCGTTCTCGTTGATGATCGGCACGACCCGCAGCGCGAGCAGCCGGTCCAGCGTGCGGCGGGCGTTGCGGTAGTGCGCACGGCGGATGATGTCCTCCGCGGTCAGCAGCACCTGCCCGACCGTCCGCCGGTAGCGGGCGAAGGAGCTGGCGTAGCGCTCCACGAGCAGCATCTGCCCGACGCTCGCCGCCGCCTGCTGCGTCGCCAGATCCCGGGGGCGGCGCGAGAGCCCCAGCGGGACGAGGCCGGCGGCGATGGCGCCGCTGGAGACCAGCACCACCTCCCGGTCCTGCGCCGCCAGGGCATCGACCAGACCGTCGAGCCGCGCCGCGTCGAGCCCGGCGCGGGCCGAGGTCAGCGACGACGAGCCGACCTTCACCACGATGCGGCGGGCGTCGCGCAGCGCGTCGCGGCTCATCCCGAGGCGTTCCGATCCCCGAGTAGCTGCACCTGGTCGCCCGTGTCGGTGTCGTGCGAGGCGACTGCATCGGCTGCGTCGGCTGCCGCGGCCTCCGCGGCTTCCCTCTCCTCGAACGGCACGTTCCGCGCCGCGTAGCGGGCGTCGCGCTCGGCGCGGGTGAGCCGTTGCGAGTCGGCGAGCCGCTTGTCGGTCCCGCGCGGGCCGGCGAGCGCCT
>JAVEDQ010000102.1 GCA_030840885.1 Frankiaceae bacterium | reverse complement strand
TCTGCTCGTTGGAGACGCCGTCCTCCTCGCCACCGACGACGCCGATCTCGATCTCGAGGATGATCTTCGCCTGCACGCACTCCTGCAGCAGGTCGTCGGCGATCTTCAGGTTCTCCTCGAGCTCGGTCGCCGAGCCGTCCCACATGTGCGACTGGAACAGCGGATCCCGCCCCGCCTTCACCCGCTCCTGGCTGATGGCGACCAGCGGCCGGACGTAGCTGTCGAGCTTGTCCTTCGGGCAGTGGTCGGTGTGCAGCGCGATGTTCACGGGATAGTTCTTCGCCACGTGATGCGCGAACTCGGCGAGCGCCTGCGCGCCGGAGACCATGTTCTTCACGGTGGCGCCGGACAGGAACTCCGCGCCACCGGTGGAGACCTGGACGATGCCGTCGCTCTCCGCCTCGGCGAACCCGCGCAGCGCGGCGTTCAGCGTCTGGGAGCTCGTGCAGTTGATCGCGGGGTACGCGTACCGCCCGTCCTTGGCCTTGTCGATCATCTCGGCGTAGGTATCAGGGCTGGCGATCGGCATGCTCGGCTCCTCCTGGGCGCGCTACAACTGCGGGACTGACCCTAACGTCCGGTCGCAATGGTCGACGAGATGTCTGCCTCCACGGCGTCCTGTGCCTTACGGGCCGCGATCAGCACCGGGTCCCACACCGGCGAGAACGGCGGGGCGTAGGAGAGGTCCATACCGAGGATCTCGTCGACCGTCATGCCGTTCCAGATCGTGGCGGCGAGCACGTCGATGCGCTTGGCCGCGGTGTCCTTACCGACGATCTGCGCGCCGAGCAGCCGTCCGGAGCGGCGCTCGGCGAGCAGCTTCAGCCGGATCGGCTGCGCCCCGGGGTAGTAGCCGGCGCGGGTCGTCGAGTCGACGACGGCCGTGACGAACTCGTAGCCGGATTCGCGGGCCTCGCGTTCGGACAGTCCGGTCCGGGCCGCCTCCACCTCGCAGATCTTCGTGATGGCGGTCCCGATGACGCCGGCGAAGGTCGCGTACCCGCCGCCGAGATTGATGCCGGCCACGCGGCCCTGCTTGTTGGCGTGGGTGCCGAGTGCGACGACGACGCGGTGGCCAGAGAGCCGGTGCACCGACTCCACGCAGTCACCCGCCGCCCACACGCCCTCGACCTGCGTCCGCATGCGCTGGTCGACCGCGATGCCACCGCTGGTACCGAGCGGGATCCCGGCGTTCTTGGCCAGCGCGACGTTCGGACGGACACCGAGGCCGAGCACGACGAGGTCGGCGGGCAGCACGCGCCCGCTCCTGGTGTGGACCGAGCAGACCCGGCCGTCGCGGTCGGTCTCGATCCGGGCGGCGCCGTCGCCGAGGATGAGCTCGATGCCGAGCCCGCGGACGGCGTCGGCGAGGAAATGGCCGACGTCGGGGTCGAACGTGCCGATCGGCGTCTCGGACATGTCCACCACGGTCACCTCGAAGCCGCGGCTCTTGGTGGCCTCGGCGATCTCGAGGCCGATGTAGCCACCGCCGACCACGACGACGTGCTTCACCTCGCCCGAGTCGAGCTCTTCGCGCAGGTCGGTGCCGTCGTCGAGGGTCTGGACGCCGTAGACGCCGTCGGCGTCGATGCCGTCGATCGGCGGTCGCGTCGGAACGCTGCCGGTCGCGATCATGAGCTGGTCGTAGGCCTCGTCGTAGGTCCGGCCGGCGTCCAGGTCGTGGACCCGCACGGTCTTGCGCTCGAGGTCGATCGACTGCACGTCGCTGCGGATGCGCATGTCGATGTCCTGCTTGCCGCGGAACTCCTCGGGCGTGCGCGTGATCAGCGCGTCGCGTGAGGTGACGTCGTTGCCGATCCAGTAGGGGATGCCGCAGGCACTGTAGGACGTGGTGCGGCCGCGCTCGAACGCCACGATCGACAGGTCGTCGGCGCCACGGCGCTTCCGGGCCTGCGAAGCAGCGCTCATTCCCGCGGCGTCACCACCGATGACGACCAGACGTTCCGGCATGCACCTGACGGTAGCCGTCGGTGTGCCCGATGCGCCCAGCTAGAGAGGCTCAGCCCGACAGGCTCAGCTCGAGCGGCGCGAGGGGGTGCCTTCGTCGTCGTCCAGGGCGTAGGGGTCGTCGAAATCTTCGACGTCGTCCGGCGCGGCGGTGCTCCCGCTAGCGGGTGCCCCCGTGCCGAGGTCCTGGCGCAGTCGATCAAGGTTCATGTCAGGCGACGAGTATTTGAGCTCACGCGCGACTTTCGTCTGCTTGGCTTTCGCCCGGCCTCGCCCCATGGCGCAACCCCTCGACGGTCTCCAACGGGGTCCTGCCCCGGATCATCAGTCCTGACGTCACACTACCGCGAGACGCGCTGCCCCGCGGCCGACGCAAACCGGGAGTCCGGTATCAGGCAGGCACCACGCCGGTGCCCGGCTGGTGTCAGCCCGGTAGCCACAGCCCTCGGAGACGGCCGACGTCGGCGATGCGGCGCTCGGCGAGCTGTTCGGCCGCCGCCTCCGGGAGGACCCCTTCGGCGGCCGCGTGCTGGAGCACCGCGAGCGTCGTGTCGAAGATCCGGGATGCCGAGTGGCGGGCCCTGGCCTCGTCGTACCCGCGCACCTCGTCGGCGACCTGGATGACCCCACCGGCGTTGACGACGAAATCCGGCACGTACAACACCCCTGCATCGGCCAGCACCTGCGCGGCCCGCGGGGTCGCGAGCTGGTTGTTCGCCCCGCCGCAGACCACCTTGACCGCCAGCTCGGCCGCCGTCTCTTCGGTCAGCACGCCGCCGAGCGCACAGGGCGCGAGGACGTCGGCGTCCGCGGTCAGCAGCGCGCCGGGTTCGATGAACTCGACCTCGGGGTGGAGTGCCCGCACGCTCTCGACGGCCTGGGGGGAGACGTCGGCGGCGAGCACCGTCGCTCCGTCGCCGAGCAGGTGGTCGACTAGCCGGCGGCCGACCTTGCCCAGGCCGCTGACGGCGACGCGACGTCCGGCGAGCGACGGCGTCCCCCACAGGTGGGCCGCGGCGGCGCGCATGCCCTGGAAGACGCCGTAGGCGGTGAGCACCCCGCTGTCGCCGGCCCCGCCGTTCTCCGGGGAGCGACCGGTGACCCAGTTGCGTCCTGGAGGGCACTCGCGGGCGATCACGTCCATGTCGGTGACGTAGGTGCCGACGTCGCAGGCGGTGACGTACCTGCCGCCGAGGGAGGCCAGGAAGCGGCCGTAGGCGCGCAGCAGCACCTCGCTCTTGTCGGTCGCCGGGTCGCCGATGATGACGGCCTTGCCGCCACCGTGGTCCAGGCCGGCGGAGGCGTTCTTGTAGGTCATCGCGCGGGAGAGGCGCAGCACGTCGTCGAGCGCCTCCTCCTCTTCGGCGTAGGGGCGGAAGCGGGTGCCGCCGAGTGCCGGGCCGAGGGCGGTGGAGTGGATGGCGACGATCGCGCGGAGCCCGGACCCGGGGTCCGAGCAGAAGACCACCTGCTCGTGGCCGTCGTGGGTGGCGCGGGAGAACACGGCCATGATCGACGCCTTCCTCGAAACTCGGCTGGGCGCCGGGCTGTCACCTGCATGATCCTCTCCCTTCCGCGGTGCGGGTCGGGCCCGGGAGGTGGCACGATCACAGACGTGCCCGGCCGTCGAGGATCGCCCGTGGCGTATCTGCGCGTCTTCGAGCCGCTCGTAGCCTTCCCCGACGAGCAGCGGGCGTCGTTCGAGCGGTTGCGCGGTGAGCAGCCCCCCGCCCTTCCGGACCGGGCCGGGGCCGAGCAGACCGAGCGCACCGCGGCGATCTCCGCGGCGATCCGGTCCAGCCTCGATCTGCCGGACGGACCGGTGCTCATCGAGCAGATCGATGGGCTCGCCTACGTCTGTCCGTTGCAGACGAGACTGCGAGCACTGGTCGCGGTCGGCGAGTTCCGGGACGGAATGGCCGGACGGATTGCCGACGCCTTCCTGCCGCCGGCGCTGGCGGACGAGGCCGAGTCGGTGCTCGATCAGATCCGGCGCAAGGACCCGGAGCTGAAGATGCACGTGCTCAGCTGCACCTACCTCGTGCCGCTGCCGTGGTTCGTGGCCTTCGACCCCTCCGACCGGGTGCTGATCACCGGCTCGGGTCCGCGGGCGCTGCGCTACTCGACGGCCATGAGCGGTGCGCGGCGCCGGGTCGCCCGAGCACTGTCGGTGCTGCGGCGGCAACTGCCGGAAGCGCCGACCGTCGCCGGGCTCGAGCAGCTCGGGCGGTGGCTGGAGGAGTTCCACCCGCACTCGCGCGT
>JAVEDQ010000092.1 GCA_030840885.1 Frankiaceae bacterium | reverse complement strand
GTCAGCGGCCGAGCAACCGGTCCTTGAAGCTCCGCTTTGCGTGCTCCTGGGGTGCGTGATCTGGGGTCGCGTGCTCTTGGTCTGCGTGATCTGGGGTCGCGTGCTCCTGGGTCGTGCGGTCTTGCGTTGTGCGGTCCTGGGTCGCTGTGGCCGCGCCGCCGGACGCTGCCCCCGCTCCGGCCCCCGCTCCGACCGCGTCGCCGGGGTAGACCGGCGCCGCGCCGACCGGGCGGGTGCGGGTGTCGGCCGACTCGCCGCCCACCGTTCCCGCTGCCGGCCTGCTCGCCCGGGCGCGGCGCTCGGACTCGAGCTCGGCGGCGAGACGATCGCGCTCCTCCTGCAGGGACTCGGCCTGCGCCGCGGTGCCCTCGTAGGAGCGTGCGAGTTCCTTGCGCTCGAGCCGCTGGCGACGGGCCCGGCGGAGCCCGGCCAGCAGCAGCATGAGACCGAGCATGAGGGCGACCCCGACGAGGACGCCCGCGGTGAAGAACCCGCCGAGGTCGACGTTGGCGACGGTCTGCCCGACAACGCTCGCGTCGGTGTTCCGCGTGTTCTCGAGAACGACGTCGACCGTCACGATGCCGGCGACGATCATGATCGCGAGTCCGATGGCAGTCATGGGTTCCTCCTTCAAGGATGCGGCCGGGGTCTACCCCCGTGCTACCGAAGATCACCTGTCCGGAGCGAGGCGCTCAGGCGGCGCGGCGGGCCGCAGCCGGCTTGCCGACGATCTGCTCCAGCAACCGCAGCGCCGCCGCTTTGTCGAGCGTGTGGTTGCCGTTGCCGCATTTCGGCGACTGCACGCACGACGGGCACCCTGCCGGACACTCGCAGGAGGCGATCGCGTCGCGGGTCGCCCCGAGCCAGCCGCCGAGCCGTTCGTAGCCCCGCTCTGCGAAGCCGGCACCACCGGGCGCGCCGTCGTAGACGAAGACGGTGGTGGCCTCGGTGTCGGCGTGCAGCGCCGTGCTGACCCCGCCGATGTCCCAGCGGTCGCAGGTCGCCCACAGCGGCAGCAGGCCGATCGCGGCGTGCTCGGCTGCGTGCACCGCGCCGGGTACGTCAGCGGCGTCGATCCCGGCCCGTTCGAGCAGTGACGGGGCGACGGTGTACCAGACCGCACGGGTGCGCAGTTCGCGTGCCGGCAGGTCCAGCGGCTCCTCGCCGAGCACCTCCCCGGACGCCACCCGGCGGCGGAGATAGCTCACGACCTGCGAGGACACGTCGACCGTCCCGAAGTGCACGGTGACCTCGCCGGAACGGGCAGCGGATCCGCTGCCGGGCGGCGGCGCGAGCTTCGTCGAGCGCAGCACCTCGACAATGCGGATGTCGGTGATGTCTCTGACGCTGGTGGTCCAGTCGACGGTCACCGGCTCCACGAGCGCGCAGCCGTCTTCCCAGCACAGCTGCTGCACCAGGTACGACTCACCCTGGTGCAGGTAGATCGCGCCGTCGTGCACGGTGCCGTGGGCGCTGCCCCGGTCGACGGTCCCGAGCAACCGCCCCGTGGCACTCTCCACCACCGAGATCGGGGCGCCACCGGTGCCGCGCAGATCCGCGCTCGGCCGCTCGCGGCTCGTCCAGTACCAGCCGGCCGGGCGCTTGCGGAGCCTTCCCCGTCGGACGAGGTCGTCGAGCACCGGCCGGGCCGCCGGGCCGAAGACGGCCAGATCGGCCTCGGTCAGGGGGAGCTCCGCCGCGGCGCACTCCAGGTGCGGCGTGAGGATGTAGGGGTTGTCCGGGTCGAGCACCGCCGCCTCGACGGGCCGCCCGAACACCGCCTCCGGATGGTGGACCAGGTAGGTGTCCAGCGGGTCGTCCCGGGCCACCAGCACCGCCAGCGCGTCCCCGCCGCGACGTCCGGCGCGGCCGGCCTGCTGCCACAGCGACGCGAGCGTGCCGGGGACCCCGGCGAGCAGGACGGCGTCGAGGCCGCTGATGTCGATACCGAGCTCGAGGGCGTTCGTCGCGGCGAGGCCCACCAGATCGCCGCTGCGCAGGGCCCGCTCGAGCTGTCGGCGTTCCTCGGGCAGGTAGCCCGCCCGATAGGCCGCGACGGTGGAGCCGGGCAGCCCGGCCTCGGTCAGCATGCGGCGGGCGGACAGGGCGACGCCCTCGGCCGCGCGCCGGCTTCGTACGAAGGCGAGGGTGCGGGTGCCGTCGGCGACGAGATCGGCGAGCAGCTCGGCCGACTCGGCGGTCGCGCTCCGGCGTACCGGGGCGCCGTTCTCCCCGGTAGGCGCATCCTCGCCAGGAGCCCCGTCCCCCGTACCGCCAGCGTCGCCGGACTGCGCACCGCCGCGCGTCTGCAGCGGCGGCTCGTACAGCGCGAAGGTGAGCGCGCCGCGCGACGAGGCATCGACGTCGACCACGTCGACGGGGAGCCCGGTGAGCCGGCGGGCGGTGCTGCCCGGGTCGGCGACGGTCGCCGAGGCGAGCAGGAAGACCGGGTCGGAGCCGTACTTGCGGCAGATGCGCCGCAGCCGGCGCAGTACCTGCGCGACGTGGCTGCCGAAGACGCCCCGGTAGTGGTGGCACTCGTCGACGACGACGTAGCGCAGGCCGCGGAACCAGGACGCCCAGCGGGCGTGCTGCGGCAGCATCGCGTAGGAGAGCATGTCTGGGTTGGTGTGGACGTAGGTGGCGTGGGCGCGCGCCCAGTCCCGGTCCTCCCGCGGGGTGTCGCCGTCGATTGCCGCGGCCCGGACCTCGGTCAGCGACAGCCGGCGGACGGCGGCCAGCTGGTCGCGGGCCAGCGCCTTGGTGGGCGCCAGGTAGAGCGCCCGGCTGCCCGGCTCTTCGAGCAGGCCCGAGAGCAGCGGGAGCAGGTAGCCCAGCGACTTGCCCGACGCCGTCCCGGTGGAGAGCACGACGTGCCGCCCCGCCCGCGCGGCGTCGGCCGCCGCGATCTGGTGGAGCCACGGCCGGTCGACCCCGACCGCAGCCAGCCGGCCGCGGAGCAGCCCGGGCACCCACTCCGGCCAGTCGCCCTGCACGCCGGGGCGGGCGGGCACCGACTCCACGTGGGTGACCGACGCGGCGCGGCGCCCGTCGAGCAGCAGCGTGCGCAACGGACCGCCCGGGACGGCCCGGTCGTCGCCGTACCCGAAGGCCGGGGCGACCGGCTCGGCGGAGCGGGCAGCGGTCATGAACTCTCAGTTTAGGTGCGGGTCCGACAGAATCCGACTGTTCGGTGAGCGCGTCCGCAGCCGCAGCCCGGATGTCGGCGCGCCGGCTCGACCCGTTACTCTCGGGGGCGACGACGCTTGATACGGCGGCATCTGGCAAGGTAGGGCGCGTCTCGCCGTCACCGTGACACTCGAGCCCGGTACGCGGCAGACGTCGCATGCCAGCGACCGAACCTGGAGGAGCACGTGGACCTGTCCCTCAACACACGCACTGAGGGCGATCGCACCATCGTCAAGGTGGGCGGCGAGATCGATGTCTACACCGCGCCCAAGCTGCGCGAGCAGCTGATCGACTTGGTCAGCAGCGGCGCGTACCACCTCGTGGTCGACATGGAGGAGGTCGACTTCCTCGACTCCACCGGTCTCGGCGTCCTGGTCGGCGGCCTCAAGCGCGTTCGCGCCCACGAGGGTTCGCTGCGCCTGGTGTGCACCCAGGAGCGGATCCTCAAGATCTTCCGGATCACGGGGCTGACCAAGGTCTTCCCCATCCACTCGAGCGTCGACGAGGCCCTCTCCGCGACCGAGTAGTCCGACGCGACCGAGTAGTCCGACGGAGCTCGTCCGCATCGGATGAGTTCCACGGGGAACATCGTCGCCGCCCGGCCGGGCGGCGACGGTGGTTACGGCGACGACGGTTACGACTACGACGGTTACGACGACGAAATCTGCGGCGAAGGACGCCCGCGCGGGATCGGGAGGTAGCGACGTGGCAACGGTGGAGCTCCAGTTCGGGGCACTTCCGCTGCACGTCCGCACCGCGCGGCTGATCGCTGCCGCCCTCGCCCGCCGGATCGGGGTCGAGGAATCCCTGATCGACGAGGTCAAGCTCGCCATCGGCGAGGCCTGCTCACGGGCCGTGGACGTGCATCGGCGCCACGCTCCGACCGAGCTGGTCACCGTCCGGTTCGACGACAGCGACGACGTCTTCTCGATCTCCGTCCTCGACGCCGGCCCCCCGCTGGATCAGGTCGCCGGTGACGCCGACGGAAGCCGTCCCACGGTCGGTGAGCTCCTCGACCTGGCCGGCACCGGCGAACCCGAGGCTGATGCTTCGCTGCAGCTGCCCTCCGGGATCGGGCTCGCACTCATCGAGGGTCTGGTCGACGACGTCTCCGTCGCTGCGCGCAATGACGGCCCCGGGACGCGGGTGACCATGAGTTGGCCGCGCCTGGGCGAACTCCTGCTGCCGGCCGACGACGACGACGTCCTGGACGGCGACTTCTAGCGAGTCCGCTTCGCGGCGCCGCTCAACGTCCCGGCGCGCCGCGACGTTCCCCTCCGCCGGCGGTGTGCGATGTTTCGCCTGCGTGTCGTCTAGACTTGCGCCCGGCTTGCGGTATCGCTGCCGCAGCTCAGCAACCCCACCCCGCACCCCACCCGAAGCCTCCGCAGACTGCGCGGAGTGCTATGGCGGCCGGCACCTTGCCGCGTCCGCTCCGATGCTCCTGGAGGACGGATGCTCCTCGCCGCTGACGGCGAAGGCCTCACCGATCTGACCGGAGGACAACTCGGCATTGCCGGCGCCATCGCCGCGCTCTCCGTAGCTGCCCTGCTGGTCGCGTTCATCTTCGTCCGCGAGGTTCTCGCGGCCGACACGGGCACACCCAAGATGCGCGAGATCTCGCTGGCCGTTCAGGAGGGCGCCGAGGCGTACCTCCGACGCCAGCTCAAGACCTTGTCGGTGTTCGCCGTCGCCATCCCGCTGATCCTGCTGCTGCTGCCGTCGGAGACGACGGCCGCCCGCATCGGCCGCTCGGTCTTCTTCGTGATCGGCGCCGCGGCGTCGTTCACCGTCGGTTACGTCGGCATGGGCGTCGCGGTGCGCGCGAACGTCCGCGTTGCCGCAGCCGCCCAGGCCACCGGCGTCCAGAAGGCCACCCGCATCGCCTTCCGTACCGGCGGCGTGGTCGGCATGCTCACCGTCGGCCTTGGCCTGCTCGGTGCCTCCGTAGTCGTCCTGCTGTACAAGGGCAACGCTCCCCAGGTCCTCGAGGGCTTCGGATTCGGCGCCGCACTGCTCGCGATGTTCATGCGCGTCGGCGGTGGCATCTTCACCAAGGCCGCCGACGTCGGCGCCGACCTGGTGGGCAAGGTCGAGCTGGGCATCCCGGAGGACGACCCCCGCAACGCCGCCACCATCGCCGACAACGTCGGCGACAACGTCGGCGACTGCGCGGGCATGGCTGCGGACCTCTTCGAGTCCTACGCGGTCACCCTCGTCGCGGCGCTGATCCTCGGCTCGGCCGCCTTCGGCACCAAGGGCCTGATCTTCCCGCTGATCATCCCGGCGATCGGCATCGTCACGGCGCTGGTCGGCATCCTCGCTGTCACGCCCCGCCCGAGTGACCGCAGCGGGATGACGGCCATCAACCGCGGTTTCTTCCTCTCCGCCGCGGTGTCGGCCGTGCTCGTCGCCGTTGCGTGCTTCGTGTACCTGCCCTCCTCGTTCTCCGAGTTCGAGGGGGCCGGCGACCCCGGCGCCGGCGGCAACCCGCGCCTCATCGCGCTCGCCGCCGTGCTCATCGGTCTGGTGCTCGCCGCGGCGATCCAGCTGCTGACCGGCTACTTCACCGAGACCAACCGCCGCCCGGTCCTCGACATCGCCAAGTCGTCGCTGACCGGTCCGGCCACCACGGTGCTCGCCGGTATCAGCATCGGTCTCGAGTCGGCCGTCTACTCCGCCGTGCTGATCGGTGCCGCCGTCTACGGCGCCTACCTGCTCGGCTCGACCCTGACCATCTCGCTGTTCGCGGTGGCGCTGGCCGGCACCGGCCTGCTGACCACGGTCGGCGTCATCGTCTCGATGGACACCTTCGGCCCGGTCTCGGACAACGCCCAGGGCATCGCCGAGATGAGCGGTGAGATCGACGAGCGCGGCGCGCGCGTCCTCACCGACCTCGACGCCGTCGGCAACACGACCAAGGCCATCACCAAGGGCATCGCGATCGCGACGGCCGTGCTCGCCGCCACCGCGCTGTTCGGGTCGTTCACCGACACCATCATCAGCGAGGTCGGCAAGGCCGGCGTCGACACCCGGACCGGCACGCTGCCCCAGCGCATCGGCCTGTCGATCGCCTACCCGGACGCGCTCGTCGGCGTCATCCTCGGTGCCGCGGTGGTCTTCATGTTCAGCGGCCTGGCCATCAACGCGGTGTCCCGTGCCGCCGGCCGGGTCGTCTACGAGGTCCGCGAGCAGTTCCGCACCCGACCCGGGATCATGGCCGGCACGGAGAGGCCCGACTACGGCCGCGTCGTGGACATCTGCACCAAGGACTCGCTCCGTGAGCTGATCACCCCCGGCACGCTCGCCGTACTCGCGCCGATCGCGGTCGGCTTCGGCTTCGGCTTCTCGCCACTCGGCGCCTTCCTCGGCGGCGCCATCGCCAGCGGCGTCCTCATGGCGGTGTTCCTGTCCAACTCCGGTGGGGCCTGGGACAACGCCAAGAAGCTCGTCGAGGACGGCAACTACGGCGGCAAGGGCTCCGAGGCCCACACCGCCACGGTCGTCGGCGACACCATCGGTGACCCGTTCAAGGACACCGCCGGTCCGGCCATCAACCCGCTGCTCAAGGTGATGAACCTGGTCGCGCTGCTGATCGTTCCGGCCGTCGTCCAGCTGTCGGTGGGCCAGGACAAGAACACGCCGCTGCGCGTCGGAATCGCCGTGGTGGCAGCGGCTCTCCTCGTCGCGGCGGTCATCGTCAGCAAGCGCCGCGGCAACGCGCTCAACGATTCCGGTGGCGACAGCGGTGCTGCCGCTGCCGCTGCCGGTACCGGCACGGCTGAGCCCGGTGCCCGGCGCGCCGCAGTCTGAGGTCCGCACCCAGCGCGACCAGCAGTAGGCCGAAGGGGCCGTCCCGAAGAGTCGGGGCGGCCCCTTCGGCATGCCAGGCTGGGGGAGTGACAAGCAGAGCCATGACGAGCGGCGGACGGGCGCCCCACTCCTACGCGGCACGGATCGCCTGGTCCGGCACCACCGCCCCGGGCTACGACGCCTACGACCGCCGCCACGCCGGGACGTTCGGCGGAGCTGCCGACGCGTTCACGGTCGGCCTGTCGTCGGACGCCTCCTTCCGCGGCGACCCCGCGCTGCCGAACCCCGAGCAGCTGCTCGTGCTCGCGGCCGCGTCCTGCCAGCTGCTCTCCTTCCTCGCGGTCGCGGCCCGCGCCCGCCTCGACGTCCTCGCCTACACCGACGATGCCGCCGGGCAGCTGCCCGTCTCGGTGAAGCCGGTCGGACTGACCGGCATCACGCTGCGCCCGCAGATCGTCGTCGCCGACCGCCGGGTCGACCGGGACGTTGCCGTGACGGTCGCCCAGGTGGCCCACCTGTGCGAGGTCGCCCATCGCGAGTGCTACGTCGCGAACAGCCTGCGGACACCGGTCGAGGTCGTTCCCGGGGTCGTCCTCGTCCCCTCGCGCCAGGACGGGCCGGTATGAAACGGCAGGTGAATTCGGCTGTACAGAGTTCGTGGCGGTGCCGGCGGGATAGTTTTCGGCCGTGACACACCCGGCCGCTCCGCGACAGCTCTCGCTGCTCGCGGCCGACGCGACGCCGCCGGGGCTCGCCGATCTCGAGGGGCTGCTCTGCGGCACGGGCCACGTCGTCCGCGGGCTCGGCGCCCTCGCAGGGACCGCCCGGTTGTCGGTGCTCGTCGACGAGCCCTGGCGGGTGGCGGCCCTCGAGGCCCGGCAGGACGAACACGACCTGCTCCAGCCGTGCCGCGCCGCCCCGACGCCGACCCGCCCCGAGGCCGTCTCGGTGCGCACCCGCTTCGACGCCCGACTGCTGCCCTTCGCGTTGCGTTGGACCCGAGGCGCCACCCCGGTCGCCCCCGACGACCTGTTTCTCGACGGTCCCCGGCTGTGGTGGTGGGCCGTCTCGGCCGGGGTGCCGGACAAGGGGACCGGCGGCCGCGGGTTCCGGCTCCGGCTCGCCGCCAGCGCCCCGGAGCGTTGGGTACGCGTGGGCGCCGCGCTCGCCGACGTCGGCGTGGCGGGTATCTTCCTCGGACCACGGGCCGACGGTCCGGCGTACCGTTTCGTCGGGACACGCCGGCTCCGCCGGCTGACCGACCTCGTCGGGGGAGCCCCTCCCGGCACGCCGCCCAGCACGTGGCCGTCCGACGGCCTCGAGCCAGGAAGGGCACGGGCTGTGTCGCACCGCCTGCCGGAACCCAGTTCCGCCGGTGACGACCACCCGCCGGGCACCAGAACCGCGAGCACCACCACCAACTCCAGCACCACCGGCACCACCACTGGTACGACCGACAGATAGGAAGACGCCGTTGCCGCCGCGCACGAGGACAGCCAGCTCAGCAGCTTCGGCGGGCCCCGACGACGCCGTCGTGTCCACCAACGGCGGGCGGCGTCTGGTGATCGTCGAGTCGCCGGCGAAGGCGCGCACCATCGCGGGCTATCTCGGCGCCGGTTACACGGTGGAGAGCTCGATCGGGCACATCCGTGACCTCCCGCGCAATGCCGCCGACGTCCCGGCCACCCACAAGGGCAAGCCGTGGGCCCGGCTCGGCGTCGACGTCGACGGCGGCTTCGAACCGCTGTACATCGTCACTGCGGACAAGAAGGCGCAGGTCGCCAAGCTCAAGACGCTGCTGAAGGACGCCGACGAGCTCTACCTCGCGACGGACGAGGACCGCGAGGGCGAGGCGATCGCCTGGCACCTGCTGCAGACGCTGAAGCCGAAGGTGCCCGTCCGCCGGATGGTGTTCCACGAGATCACCCCGCAGGCGATCCGCAACGCGGTGGCCAACCCGCGCGAGATCGACGAGGACCTGGTCAACGCGCAGGAGACCCGGCGCATCCTCGACCGGCTCTACGGCTACGAGGTCAGCCCCGTGCTGTGGAAGAAGGTCATGCCGAAACTCTCGGCGGGCCGGGTGCAGAGCGTCGCGACGCGCCTGGTGGTCGAGCGCGAACGCGAGCGCATCGCCTTCGTCC
>JAVEDQ010000165.1 GCA_030840885.1 Frankiaceae bacterium | reverse complement strand
CCACGAACCCGACGATCTTCCAGAAGGCGATCTCCGGCAGCGAGCTCTACGACGACCAGCTGCGCGACCTCGCGGTCCGGGGTGTCGACATCGGCGAGGCGATCCGCTCGATCACCACGAAGGACGTCCGCGACGCCTGCGACGTGCTCCGGCCGGTGTACGACGCCAGCCACGGCGTCGACGGCCGGGTGTCCATCGAGGTCGACCCACGGATCGCGCACGACACCGAGCGCACCATCGCCGAGGCGCGGGCCCTGTGGTGGCTGGTCGACCGGCCGAACATGTACGTCAAGATCCCGGCCACCGAGGAAGGCATCCCGGCGATCGCCCAGGCCCTCTCCGAGGGGATCAGCATCAACGTGACGCTGATCTTCAGCCTGGAGCGTTACGACCGCGTCATGGACGCCTTCATCGAGGGCATGGAGCGGGCGCAGCGGTCCGGTCTGGACCTCTCCGGCATCGGTTCCGTCGCCTCGTTCTTCGTCAGCCGCGTCGACACCGAGATCGACAAGCGCCTCGAGAAGGTCGGTACCGACGAGGCCAAGGCACTGCGGAGCAAGGGCGCGGTCGCGAACGCCCGGCTCGCCTACAAGCACTACGAGACGATGATCGCGAGCGACCGCTGGAAGGCGCTCGCCGCGGCAGGCGCCAAGGTGCAGCGCCCGCTCTGGGCCTCCACCGGCGTGAAGGACCCCGAGCTGCCCGACACGCTCTACGTGACCGAGCTCGTTGCACCGGACACGGTCAACACGATGCCGGAGGCGACGATGCAGGCGGTCTACGACCACGGCCACGTCGAGTCCGACACCATCCGCAGCCACTACGGCGACGCCCAGGCCGTCCTCGACGGGCTTCGGGAGGTCGGCGTCGACTACGACGACGTCGTGCTGGTGCTGGAGAACGAGGGCGTGGAGAAGTTCGAGGACTCCTGGGCGCAGCTGATCGACGCGGTCACCGAACAGCTCGAGGACAAGGGCATGTCGGTCGGAGCGGACGGCAGCGGCGGTTCCGCCAAGGGCGGCCCTTCGTCGGGAAGCAAGTGACCGATAAGCAGATGATCGGGAGCCCGTCATGAGGGAGCAGAGCAGCGAGCCGACCAACCTGCTGCGGGACCCCCGCGACCGGCGGCTCCCGCGCATCCCGGACCCCTGCGCACTGGTCGTGTTCGGCGTCACCGGGGACCTGTCGCGGAAGAAGCTGATCCCGGCGGTCTACGACCTCGCGAACCGCGGTCTCCTGCCGCCGGGCTTCACACTGCTCGGGTTCGCCCGGCGGGACTTCGCGAACGACGACTTCGCCGACCTCGCGCGCGAGGCCGCGGCCGAGCACTCCCGGACCCCTTTCCGCGAGGAGGTCTGGGACCGGCTCTCGGAGAGCATCCAGTTCATCCAGGGTGCCTTCGACGACGACGACGCCTTCGATCGGCTGGCCGAGGCGCTGCAGACCTCGGAGCGCAATTCCGGGATCGGCGGCAACGCGGCCTTCTACCTGTCGATCCCACCGGCTGCCTTCCCCACGGTGCTCAAGCAGATGGAACGCACCGGGATGGCGAGCAACGAGCAGTCCGGCGGCTGGCGGCGGGTCGTCGTGGAGAAGCCGTTCGGCCACGACCTGAAGTCCTCGCGTGAGCTGAACGCACTCGTCGACAACGTCTTCGGGGCCGACGACGTGTTCCGCATCGACCACTACCTGGGCAAGGAGACCGTCCAGAACCTGCTGGCGCTGCGCTTCGCGAACACCCTGTTCGAGCCGATCTGGAACGCCAACTTCGTCGACTCGGTGCAGTTCACGATGGCCGAGGACGTCGGCATCGGCGGTCGCGCCGCGTTCTACGACAGCGCCGGCGCCGCCCGCGACGTCCTCCAGAACCACCTGCTGCAGCTGCTGGCGCTGACCGCCATGGAGGAGCCGGTCTCCTTCGACGCCTCGGCGCTGCGGACCGAGAAGCTCAAGGTGCTCGGCGCGGTCTCGCTGCCCGACGACCTGGAGCACAACGCCATCCGCGGCCAGTACCAGCAGGGCTGGCTCGCGGGCGCCCGGGTCAACGGCTACACCGACGAGGAAGGCGTCCCGGAGGACTCGACCACCGAGACCTACGCCGCCGTCCGGCTGAACGTGGAGACACGGCGCTGGGGCGGGGTGCCGTTCTATCTGCGCACCGGCAAGCGTCTCCCCCGGCGGGTCACCGAGATCGCGGTCTCGTTCAAGAAGGCTCCGCACCTGCCCTTCGACGCCACCGACACCACCGAGCTCGGCCACAACCAGCTCGTCGTCCGCGTCCAGCCCGACGAGGGCGTGACGCTGCGCTTCGGCAGCAAGGTGCCCGGGTCCCTGATGGAGGTCCGGGACGTCTCGATGGACTTCCTCTACGGGGAGTCGTTCACCGAGGGGTCGCCCGAGGCCTACGAGCGCCTCATCCTCGACGTGCTGCTCGGCGACCAGAGCCTGTTCCCCCGCAACGCCGAGGTCGAGAACTCCTGGATGGTCATCGACCCGCTGGAGGAGTTCTGGGCCGACCGGCCGCCGGAGCACTACCGCGCCGGCGAGTGGGGCCCGAAGGCGGCCGACGAGATGCTCGCCCGCGACGGCCGGAGGTGGCGCCGCCCATGACGTCCCTCTCCCACCCGACGGCACGGTCCCGCTCGATCACCCCGACACCGCACCGGGAGAGGCAGCACCCGTGAGCACCCTCTGGGACACCACCGGCTCCGACGTCGTCAAAGCCCTCTCCTCCGAGCGGCGCTCGGC
>JAVEDQ010000055.1 GCA_030840885.1 Frankiaceae bacterium | reverse complement strand
GGAAGCCCGGTCAGGAGGTCGTCGCCCACTGCCTGTCGGTCGAGCTGGAGCGGCCCGAGGGCCACAACGACACGATGATGGACCCGGAGCAGCGCATCTGGGGCTTCGAGACGAACTTCGGCGGGCTGGCCGACCTGGCGCTGGTGAAGAGCAACCAGCTGATGCCCAAGCCCGCCCACCTGACCTGGGAGGAGGCCGCGGCTCCCGGGCTGGTGAACTCCACCGCCTACCGCCAGCTGGTCAGCCGCAACGGCGCCGGTATGAAGCAGGGTGACGTCGTCCTGATCTGGGGCGCGAGCGGAGGCCTCGGCTCCTACGCCACGCAGATGGCCCTGAACGGCGGCGCGATCCCGGTCTGCGTCGTGTCCTCGCCGGAGAAGGCGGAGCTCGCCCACCGCATGGGTGCCGAGTTCGTGATCGACCGCAGCGCCGAGGGCTACCAGTTCTGGAAGGACGAGCACAACCAGGACCCGAAGGAGTGGCAGCGGTTCGGCAAGAAGATCCGCTCGCTGACCGGCGGTGACGACGTCGACATCGTCTTCGAGCACCCCGGCCGCGAGACCTTCGGCGCCTCGGTCTACGTCGCCCGCAAGGGCGGGACGATCGTCACCTGCGCCTCCACCAGCGGTTTCATGCACTCCTACGACAACCGCTACCTCTGGATGAACCTCAAGCGCATCATCGGCTCGCACTTCGCGAACTACCGGGAGGCGTACGAGGCGAACCGCCTGATCGCCAAGGGCCTCATCCACCCGACGCTGTCCAAGACCTACGACATGCAGGACGTCGGGCAGGCCGCCCTGGACGTCCACCGCAACGCCCACCAGGGCAAGGTCGGCGTGCTGTGCCTCGCCCCCGAGGCGGGCCTCGGTGTCCGCGACCCGGAGATGCGCGCGAAGCACGAGACGGCGATCAATCGCTTCCGAGGCGAATGACTCGGCATGTGGCAGCCGAGGCGAATGACTCGGCATGTGGTCAGCCGAGGCGAATGACTCGGCATGTGATCAGCCGGCGAATAGGGCGGGGCAGGCCGTCAGCGCTGGACCATCTGGGTAACAGGCGCGTGTTCCTCCACTACTGCCGCGCCAGGCGTGGCACAGTAAACGTATGAGTGAGCACACCGACCTGTTGCCTTTGCGCGGCCCGGATGAGGGCGGCCCCGTCTTCGATCTCGTCCGTCGTGGGTACGACCGGGAACAGGTCGACAGCCACCTCGCCTGGCTCGAGGAGCGGGTCCACGAAGCCGAGCAGGCGCGTGAGGCAGCCGAGGCAGGGGCCTCCCAGGCTTCTGCCGACGCCGACCACGCCCGTGCCGAGCTCGAGTCCGGTCGTCCCTCCTGGGACGCGCTGGGCGAGCGGATCAGCTCGATCCTCAACCTCGCCGAGGAAGAGGGCATGGAGATCCGCCAAGCCCGCAGCCGCGAGGCCGACCAGCTGCTCGCGCAGGCCCGGCACGACGCGGGCGAGGCGGAGCGGCTCCACGGGGTCCGGCTGCGCGACGCGGAGCGGCAGGCGCAGGAGATCGTCCGCGAGGCGCAGCGCGAGGCCGAGCAGGTCGTCCGCGAAGGTCAGCAGCAGGCGCTCGAGGACGAGCGTGAGTCGAAGCGTCGCCTCGCCGAGCTCGACCGGCAGCGCAACCAGGTGCACGAGCAGCTCCAGACGCTCCACCAGCGTCTCGCCGCCGCGCTCCAATTGCCGGCCGACGTCGACGTCACCGACCTCACCCGCGCAGAGCCCTGATCCGGAGCCTCTACGGGGCCTCGACGAGGCCGCTCCCGTGACGGCTGTCTCGCGCTCGGGTGTGCGCAACCATGCTCTTGGTGGGTATGTCCCATGTCAGATCCTGAGCACCTGCTCAGGAGGGACGGAGTTCTGGTGAGCCGACGTCTCGCGTTCGTGCTGGCCAGCCTGCTCGCCTGCCTCGTCTGCCTGGCGGCGCCGGCTTCGGCCAAGGACAAGGCCAAGGGCGACTCCAGCTCGACGACTCCTGTCGCGGTGAGCAGTCCCGCGACCGGTGGAGGCACCGCAGGCTCCGACAACAGCGACCAGGGTCAGTCGGACAGCAAGGGCAAGTCCGACGGGTCGTCGAAGGACAAGCCCACCAAGGACGCGACGAAGCCCACTACCAAGGCGACTCCTTCGCCCGCAGCGACGACGTCGGCTCCTGTGGCACCGCGCAGCCGTGCCACGCAGTCCTCGGCCTCTTACTCCGGCACGACCAGCCGGGCATCGAGCGGCGGCACCGAACAGCCGCGTGCCACGGCGGCACCCGCGAGCAGCTCGCTGACCATGCTGCCGGCTCCTAATCCCGTGCTGCTACCGGAGTCGGCCAGCTACGCCGCTGCCGCTTCCAACCAGCGGCCCTCGCCGCTCGCCGGTGCACTCCCGATCCTGTTGATCGCCGTCGCTCTGCTCTCGATGGGCATCGGTGGCGTCGTCCTCCGTCGCCGGGGCCTGCTCCACCGCTGAGCCGATAGTCAGTAGTCGCGGGCCTTAGTACTCGCGCGCCAGGGAGCCGAACCCGGGGCGCACGCGGCCGACGATCTCGTCCAGGATCCGCTCCGTGTAGCCGACGAACAGGTGCTTGGCCCCCTCCACCGCCACCACCTCTGCCTGGGGGACGCGCGCGAAGCGGCGCCGTGCCTCGTCGGGGCGGAGGTAGTCGTCGAACTCCGGCACGAGCAGGGTCAGCGGTTTGCCCAGCTCGGCCCAGGCGTCGAGGTCGTCGTCGCTGCTGAAGCGCAGCGGCGGTGAGATCAGCACGGCGCCCTCGATCGACGGGTCCCGTCCGTGCATCAGCACGAGATCGGTGCCGAACGACCAGCCGACCAGCCACGGGGGCGGCACCTCGACCCCGATCGCGAGGTCGGTCGACTCCACCAGGTCCAGTGCCGCGGCGACGTCGAACCGCTCGCCGACCGCGTCGTCGAAGCTGCCCTGCGACGTCCCCTCCTCGCTCTGCGTCCCGCGGGTGTTGAAGCGGAGGACCGCGATGTCGGCGAGCGCGGGCAGACGCCAGGCTGCCTTCCGGTAGAGGTGGCTGTCCATCGAGCCGCCCTGCGTCGGCAGCGGGTGGAGGCAGACGACGGTTGCCGCCGCGGGACGGCCGTCCGGCGGTAGCGCGACCTCACCCACCAGCTCGAGACCGTCGGCGGTGTGCAGCGTCACCGGGCGCCGGTCGGCCGGCAGCACGGTGTTCTGGAGGATGGGAGGCATCGGCAGAAGCCTAGTGGCGCCCTGACCGCCGCCAGCGCGCTGAGCGGCGGTTCCGCGCCTCCCAGCAGACCCGGTGCCAGTGCCGGCGTTCCGTCGGGTCCCCGTCGGGCCAGGCCACCACGTGTGGGATGCCGGGCAGGATCTCCTGATCACAACCGGGGCAGCGATAGGGCTTGCGCGCGTCCGCTCCGGCGACGGGCCGTACCTGCCATTCGTCCGCGGCGTCGGCGGCGTCGGCGGCGTCACAGCCCGGCGGCGTCACTGCCGCGGGGAGCGGCCGAGCACTTCGCCGTCGATGACGCGACCCGAGCCCGGGCGCCGGACGTTCTCCCCCACCGCGCCGAGCAGCGCCCGCACCAGCGCGCTGCGGCGCAGGAAACCCTTGGGTGAAG
>JAVEDQ010000028.1 GCA_030840885.1 Frankiaceae bacterium | reverse complement strand
CGCTCTGTGGTGGACCTACTTCGACGGCTCGCCGGAGCATGCGGAAGAACGCCTTCGGGAGCTCGGTGAGGGTCGGCTCCGCAACACCGCAGCGAGAGACGCGTTCAGCTTCCTGCACCTACCGATGGTCGCGGGCATCGTCCTGCTCGCGCTCGGGGTGAAGAAGGCCGTAGGCCACGACACGGAGCCGCTCGACGCCATCCCCGCCATCGCGCTCGGCGCCGGCGTCACCCTGTTCCTCGCGGCGCACTGCGCCTTCCGGGCGCGTCTCGCACAGCCGGGCGGAATCGCCGGCCTTGCCGTCGTCGCGCTGCTGGCGCTGGTCGCGGTCCCGGTCGGCTACGGCGTCTCCGCCCTCGCCGCGCTCGGCGTCCTGGCTGCCGTCGGCGTGGTTCTGATGCTGGTCGGGAAGCGGCCGGCTCTCAGCGGCGGTAGTTCCTGAAGAACGTCCAGAAGGTGGCCGCAGCGCTCGGCTGGTAGTCATGGAAGCCCGCACCGGAGCCGGCGTTGGTCAAGAGCTTCCAGATGGTCCGGGCGGCAGCGCCGCGCCTTCGGTGTAGGAGTTGCGCAGGTCGACCGGGTGGCCCAGGTTGCTCCCCAGCAGGGGGCTGTCCCCGCCGCGGATCGGCACGTCAGGTTCCGATGAACCACCACGGGCTGGTGTAGGCCACGCTGGAACCGAGGTGACGGTAGGGCGCCGGGGCCCGGGGGTCGACCTCGCCGGCGAGGTCCGAGACACGCAGGACGGCCCACGCCCCGTCCTGCGGGTCAACATCGATGTCGACGGTGGTCGGCGCGTCCCCCGAGACCACCCTCGCCACCTCCGTCACCTGCGGAACAACGGCGCCGGGGCGAAGCAGCTGGACCGAGAGCCCCAGCCCGACGGCGCCGGGGCCGAGGTCGAGGTCGACGGTGACGGAGTAGCTCCGACGGCCCGGCAAGGCGGTGACGTCACCGCCCATCGGGACCGGTACGCCGTCGGCACCGGTCAGCACGGCGGCCAGCCGGAGGCCTCGCAGCCGGGTGGCGAAGGTCCGCCGGGCGAGCAGGGCTTCGCGGACGCCGTCGCGCGTCAGCTCCCGCACGAACAGCCCGGTGCGGCCCTTGCCCTCCGGACGGCCCCAGTCCTTGCCGTGCTCGTCGGTCACGCCGATCAGGCCTGGTCGCCAGCCCCGCGACAGGCACTCCACGAGCGGTGAACGCGCCCCGTCGTCCACGCCGGCGAACAGGTAGTCGTCACGCTTGTTGAACATCTCCAGCCCCACCAGACGGCGCGTCAGCGCCTGCCGATGGGAGAAGCCGCCGAACCGCAGCACGGTTCCACGGCTGCCCGGGTGGTTGAAGCTGGCCAACGAGTCGTCGGCACCTGGGCCCTCGAGCCAGTCGTAGAGATGGCGCATGTCGTGCGAGGGCGTCGGCGCCAGGAAATCCGGGCTGCCCCAGACGTTGACGTGCCCGAGCAGCGGGTGGGACCACTCGAAGCCCCGGATCGCGACGAAGCGGCCCGGGTCGTCGGCGAGATCGGCGAGCTCGGCCGTCTGCTTCCACGCCTCACCGTCGATGCCGTTGAGCCAGCCCGCGAGCGGCACGCCGCCGGGGCGTCCGACGCCGGAGGCGAAGTTGGCGTGGTCGGTGAGTGCGGCGACGTCGAGGCCGTTCGACCGCAGCGAGGCGAAGGCCTCCGCGGCCTGCCCGCGACCGTCGGAGAACCGGGTGTGGTTGTGCAGGTCGGCCGCCGCACAGAACACGCCGGGGAGCAGGGGCGACCGTCGAGCCGTGCCGAAGGGGTCCTGCCCCATTCGCAGGTCGTCTCCGTCATCCACAAAGCTGTCGGTCACGCTGCCTACCTTCGCCGCAGCGAGCCGGTTCATGCCCGATGCGGGGCCGGGCGCGGCGATTGCGGCGCATCTCGCACGCGGAACCCGACCTGCAGGACGTGCACATCGACGACCGGCGGGCAGGTCGACAGGGTGGGTCAGCAGACCGACCTCGGACGAAGGAGCTCAGATGGCGGAACGACTGGACGGCACCGTGGCACTCGTGACGGGCGCGAGCTCGGGCATCGGTGAAGCGACGGCACTGGCGCTGGCCGCTGACGGCGCTGCCGTGGCGCTCGTCGCCCGACGCGCCGACCGGCTGAAGAGCCTCGCCGAACGCATCCAGGGCGACGGCGGCCGAGCGCTGGTCGTGGAGGCCGACGTCACCGACGAGTCCGCGGCCCGCGACGCCGTGGCGCGCACCGTTTCCGAGCTCGGCCGGCTCGACACCGTCGTCAACAACGCCGGCGTCATGCTGCTCGGCCCGATCGTCGGTGCTCCCGTCGAGGAATGGGAGCGGATGGTGCAGCTGAACGTCCTCGGGCTGCTCTACGTCGCGCACGCCTCGCTGCCCCACCTGCTCGAGGCGGCCGAGGACGGCCCGCGTCGGGTGTCGGACCTCGTGAACATCTCCAGCGTGGCCGGCCGCGTCGCCCGCAGCGGCAGCGGCGTCTACAACGCGACGAAGTGGGGGGTGAACGCCTTCACCGAGTCGCTCCGCCAGGAGGTCACGGGCAAGCACGTGCGGGTCTCGGTCGTCGAGCCGGGTGCCGTCTCCACCGAGCTCGCCTCGCACAACCGACCCGAGATCCAGGAGACGATCTCCGCCCGCTTCGGCGAGATCGAGCGGCTGGAGGCCGTCGACATCGCCGAGGCCATCAGCTTCGTCGTCACCCGGCCGCGGCGCACCGCCGTGAACGAGGTGCTGATCCGGCCGACCGAGCAGGTGGGCTGACTCCTCAGAAGCCCGTCTTGGTCCAGGTGACGGCGGCCAGCTTCTGCTGACCGGCAGCGTTCGGGTGGAAGTAGTCGAAGGGGCTGAGGTCGGTCAGCGTGAACTGGTTGGCGAACACGGCACCGTCGTCGTAGCGACAGCCGGTGTGCACCCGGCAGGAGGCGGCGAGAGCGCCGTTGTAGGCGATGACGCGGTCCCGGACCCGCTGCCGGCGCGCCACGTCCGCCGGGGCCGTCGAGGAAGGAGCATCCAGCATCGTCCGGCAGAAGCCGGCGGACCAGACCAGGCGCGCCCGGGCGTCGGCGTGCCCGACCTGCCAGAGCCGGTAGAGGTCGGGCACCGAGGTCACCAGCACGTGGGTGTCCGGGCGAGCGCGGTCGATGGTGTTCAGCGCGGTGTCGATCCGGCTGCGGAAGGTGGCGACCGACGTCATCGAGGCCTCGCCGTCCGCGCACGCGTCGTTCGCGCCCATGAGCACGGTGATGTAGTCCGGCTTCCGCGCGGCCAGCGCCGTCGCCTGCGCCGGCAGGTCCGCTGACGTGGCCCCGACCTTCGCGACGTTGTAGGCGTGGCCGGCGATCGCCGGGTCCTTGACGAGCAGCCTATGGAAGTGACTGTTCACGGTGACGTCGGTGCCGGTCGTCCACGACGACGCCGGGCACTCCTGCAGGAAGGCGCAGGCGTCGAAGCCACGGCTGATCGAGTCGCCCATGGCACCCATGCTGTCGATCGCGTTCGGGTCCGACGAGCTGGCGCAGCCGGCAAGCGGGAAGGCCATCGCGGCGGCGGCCAGGGCGAGCGCGGATATGCGGCGACGGAACACGGTCGACCTCCTCAGCCGTCCGCGACCTGTCGCCGACGACCCGTGAGCTTGCCAGGTGGACTGCGGCCGGCACGGCACCGCGTCACCGCCCTGTCGGCGGAGAGGCCCGCGGTCTGAAGCGGAGCCGGCGAACGGGTGCTGCGTCGCCGAGCTCGCGCGGCGTGGCGTCGCTGCGGGGAGCGCCCCGCGGTGCTACGAATGCCAATGGTGCAATTCGTCCTGCCGCGCGACCGAGGAGCTGCCGTGACCACCGTTGAAGCTGCTGCCGCGCCCGCGGACCACCCCCGGGTCGATGAGCTGACGGCCGTCGAGGCCGAGATCCTCGAGTTCGAGCGGCAGTGGTGGCGGCTGGCCGGCGCCAAGGAACAAGCCATCCGCGATCGTTTCGGGCTCTCTTCGACGCGCTACCACCAGCAGCTCAATGCCCTTCTCGACTCCCCGGCGGCGCTGCGTGCCGACCCCATGCTCGTCAAGCGACTCCAGCGCATCCGCTCCTCCCGTGAGCGCGACCGCTCTGCTCGTCGCCTCGACCGCGAAGCCTGAGCCCATGCGCGGCCCCGGCCGCCGCATGGCCGTCTCCGTGGCTCGCTGGAGCCTTCCCGCGGCCCTGCTGCTCGCGACGTTCGTCGCGGTGCTCGGCCTCGGCGGCACGTTGTTCAGCCCTGCCCCGACCTCACCGGCGCCTCCGTCGGCGGCGCTCGACCTAAGCGGACCGCCGACGCCGGCCGACGCCGCCCACCCGGCCGGCTGCTGCCGATGAGCCTGTCCTCGGGAGGGCCAGGGCCGCCCGAGCCCCGGACCGCGGCCGGATCCGCCGGGCTCGCGGCGCTGCTGGCCGACCCGGCCCGCGCCGTCGTCGCGCTCGACTACGACGGGACGCTGTCCCCGATCGTCGACCGTCCCGAGGACGCCGTCCCTGCCCCCGGGGCGGTGGAGGCACTGGCCCGGCTCGCCCGCGTCGTCGGGTGCGTCGTGCTGATCACGGGTCGCCCCGTTGCACAGGTGGTGTCGCTGGCCGGTCTCGACAGCGCGCCCGGTCTGCGGTCGTTGCAGGTGCTCGGCCAGTACGGCCTGCAGCGGTGGGACGCCCGCTCGGGGCGCGTCGAGAGCCCCGAGCCGCTGCCCGCGGTGCAGACCGCGCGCGACCGACTTCC
>JAVEDQ010000025.1 GCA_030840885.1 Frankiaceae bacterium | reverse complement strand
AAGCCCAGCGCCTCGAGCAGCTGGTCCTCAACATCCTCGAGTCCTCGCGGATCGAGGCCAGGGTCACCGGGCAGGAGTCGTCGATCATCGACGTCAGCTCCGCGGCGGTGAAGGTTGTCGACGAGGTTGTCTCGGCCCGCCCGGACCGGGTGGTGCACCTGCTCGCCCCCGACCACGGGTGCACGGTGCGTGGCTCCTCGGTGTGGCTCGAACGTGCGCTCGCCAACCTCGTCGGCAACGCCGTGAAGTACTCCCCCGACGCCGAGCCGGTCGACGTCACGGTCGACATCGAGGGCGGTGAAGTGGTGGTGCGGGTGTCCGACCACGGGCCGGGCATCCCGAACGAGGCCCGCGAGCGGGTCTTCGAACGCTTCGAGCGCCTCGAGGGGACGGCTACTCAGACCGGCACCGGCCTCGGCCTCTACATCACGCGGCAGCTGGTCCGCGCGATGGGCGGCAACGTCACCGTGGAGGACCTTCCCAGCGGGGGCAGCACCTTCACGATGCACCTGCCGCAGCGCAGCGCCAGCCCCGTTACTGCCGGCTCGGCCTGACCCCGACGCCGCCGACGAAGGCAGCGCACCGGCCAGCCACTCGGCTCACTCGAGCTGGGCCTCCCAGACGTGGAGGTCCCCTGCGTCCCGGGCCTGCTCGAGCGGGTCCATCGTGCCGGTCGCCTTGGACACCCCGAACACCGCACTGCGCCAGCCGCAGCCGCAGACCGCCTGCACAGCACCCTCGTCGAGCAGACGTACCTCGACGTCGTGGGCCACGTCGGCTCCTCGGGGGTTCGGTCACCGGCTTGCTGGCCGCCAGCATCGCGCAGTCAGCCCGCCGGCGCACGTGCCGGTAGACCTCCCGTCACCGGGCTCCGTCGCGGAGTGTCACACTGGGCCCGACCGCGAGCTCGGGATGCGGCGCCACCGGACCATCGGCGGTGATCCCGGGACGTGGCCGGATGATCGTGGCAATGTCGATGAGCACGCGCGGTGGAGCGGTTGCGGTCTGCTGCGGTCAGGCAGGGGCTCCGCACCGTCAGCAGGCCGCGACCACCTGCCGAGTACACCGTCCGAACCCCGAGGAGCAGCAGGTATGGCACGACGCAACCGGACCTCGCAGCCGTTCTGGCGGGTCACCCCGAACGCGACGAGCGACCCCGGAGCCCTCTACCGGCACGGTGTCGAGTGCCTGAACAAGCGGGACGGGCGGGGCATGCTCGCCAGCGGCTGGGCGCTGTGCCAGGTCGGGTCGCTCCACGAGAACCAGGCCAGCGACTTCCTCACCGACGGCTACCGCATCTGGCGTGAGTCCTCCGGGTTCGACCGCGCAGAGGCGGCCGCGTTCCTCACCGACCTCTTCGACGCGCTCCGGTCACTCACCCCGCCCCCGGCCCCCGCCGACATCCGCTCGGCCTCGCCCGAGCAGGTCGTGCCGGCGAGCGTTTACCACGGCACCCGGTGCTGGGCCGGCAACGAGCTGCTGGAGGCCACGCCGGATCCTTCGGTGCGTGAGCAGTACGAGCCCCAGGTGTTCGCCGCCGTGACGGAGGCCCCGAAGGAGCTCGTGCCGCGCCGGTCGGTGGACTTCGCGGTGGGTTACGCCGCAGCCCACGGCATGGACGAGCCCTGGACCATCGTGCTGCCCGAGCCCCGCGACCATGAGCTGGTCGGAAGCGCCGGCAGCTCGTCGAACAGCGCCGAGGCGACGGATTCGTCCAGCAGCAGCACGAGCAGCAGCCCTGCTCCTCCCCGTCCCCGTCCACGGCCGACCCCCGGTGTGCGCCCGACACCCTCGCCCTCCCCCTCGCCGTCCCCCTCGCCGGCGGACGAGCCCGACGGTCACCCCGCCGACTCCGCCACGGTCTTCACGCAGGTGCTGCGGCCGGGTCAGCCGCAGGCCGAGGCCGGTCCGCCGGCTGGTGCCCCGGCTCCCGAGCGGCCGAGACCGACTCCGGCAGCGCCAGCACCGCAGACATCGCAAGAAGCCGAGGCAGCTCAGGCGCCGCAGGCACCGCAGCGCCAGACGGAACAGCAGCCGTCCCAGCAACCGGAACACCACGCGGCCCAGCAGGACGTCCCGGCTCCGCTCCGGGAGCTCCGCGAGCGGCTCGTCGGCTGGCTCTCGGAGCGCTACCGCGACGTCCGGGTCGAGGACAACGGCTGGATCACGGTGCCCGACATCGGCCCGAGCCTGCTCCAGATCGAGACCTCGGCGTTGGTGGGCGACCATCTCAAGGCGGAGATCTTCGCGCCGCTCGTGGTCGACGTGCCGGTGACCGACGAACTGCTGCGCTACGTCGCCTTGCAGGGCGCCCGGTTCCACTTCGGTGCCGTGACCCTCGACGCCGAGGACGACGTCACGCCCGGCTCGTCCGACGCCCAGGGCCTGCTGCAGTTCTCGCACACCATGCTGGCGGA
Organism: Frankiaceae bacterium; assembly: GCA_030840885.1. Taxonomy (GTDB): domain Bacteria; phylum Actinomycetota; class Actinomycetes; order Frankiales; family Frankiaceae; genus JAVEDQ01. Next base: position 4,140 of record JAVEDQ010000025.1, on the reverse strand, counting down.
CGGGACGAGCCACGAGGCGTTCCTGGCCGCGGTGTGGCTCATCGCCGACACCGTCGTCACCCAGAGCGTGGGGCTGCAGCGTCGTTTCGGCGGCTCACTCGTCGCCGACCTGGCCTCCTGACCGCCCGGTCACGCTCCTGAGCTGCGGCACATGACCGAGAGCCCCGCCACCGAAGCGCCCATCAGCCGGTTCGGCATCCTCCAGCTCGACGAGTTTCCCGCCGACCTCCGGGAGCGCATCGCCCCCATCGCGGAACGCTCCGGCTTCGTGCCGAACGTCTTCCGCGGCCTCGCCCGTCGGCCTGCCGAGCTTCGAGCGTTCCTGGACTACCACGACGCGCTGATGGACAGCGACGACGGACTGTCCAAGGCCGAGCGCGAGCTCGTCGTGGTCGCGACGTCCGGCGCCAACCGGTGCACCTACTGCGTCGTCGCGCACGGCGCGATCCTGCGCATCCGGTCCAAGGACAGTGCGATCGCCGACCTCGTCGCCACCAACCCGTACGCGGTCGAGCTACCGGCACGGGAGCGGGCGATCGTCGACCTGGCCCTGCTGGTCGCTACCGACTCCGCGGCGCTGACCGACGCCGATCTCGACGACGCCCGGGCCGCCGGCCTCACCGACGACGAGATCTGGGACGTCGGGGCGATCACCGCGCTGTTCGCGATGTCGAACCGGATGGCGCACCTGATGGCGCTGCGCCCGAACCCGGAGTTCTTCAGCCTTGGACGGCGCTGACTGGGCTAATCGGGCTGACGGGGCTGAGGGGCCTGAGCGGGCTGACGGGGCTGGTCGATTGCCGCACCGGCGTCCGGAGCCACTGCAGCACGGGCGGCAGCTGCTGCCGGACGAACAGCTCACCGGCGTAGTTCTCGAGGTGGATGCCGTCGGGCTCCCGCAGTGATCTGCCGTCGAGCCGCCGCACGAACGCGCCGGCCGGGCAGATCAGGTCGGCGAAGGGCACCTGCACCGTGCGGCCTGGGTAGCGGGCGAGCGACGCTTGCGTCAGCGCCTGCAGGCGGGCCATCCGTGTGGCCTCGTCGGCGGGCAGGCGCGTCGTGCCCGTCCCATTGGCCAGGGTGAGGTCGTCGCAGGGGGCGGACAGCAACGCAACCCGCCCGCCGCGGCTGGTGAGGATGCGCATGCCGAGGTCGATCTCGCTGGTCAGGTAGGCGTCGTAGGCAGGTTGGCCCGGCTTCTCCCAGGTCTTGTCGCGGCGCCGGTCGAAGGTGTCCCAGATGCTCGGTAGCACCAGGGTGACGTCGGGACGGAACGTGTCGACGAGCTGCTGCCAGCGCTGCGGCCAGTCGCGGCAGATCGGCTGCTGCGACAGCGGCCGGGACTCGCCGCGGGCGATCCCGCAGCCGAGGAAGCCCTGGTTGGTGAAGGTGACGGCCGACGGATCGACCGCCGGCTCCATGCCCTTGCCCAACGTGTAGGCGACGCTGTCGCCGACGAGGAGCACCCGCAGCGGGCCCTTCCGTGCCACCGCCGGAGCGAGGAGGGGATCGCCGGAAGCGGTCGGCGTGGGCGCCGGTGCCGCGCCGTCGGTCTCGGAATCGGTCTGGGCATCAGGGGCGGCCGGCGGCGGTGGGCTCGGCACGGTCGACTGCGCGAACGCAGCGAGGTTCGTCTCCGGCGAACTCGTCGGCAACGGAGCGACGAGCAGTACGGCCACCAGCACGCCGACGGCCGCGGGAACGACGAGGCGGGGGTCCAGGCGGGGCACGAACCGCCGTCGCGGGCCCGCCGCGGGTCGGGTCCGGCTGAGGAAGGCTCGCAGTCCGCCGCGACGGATGGGCTGCTCGACGAAGTGGAACGACACCGCGGCGACCAGCAGCGTCACCCCCACCCGGGCGAGCGCGAGCGCGGCGCCCGACAGCGGCAGCCGGGCCGGCGTCAGGTACACCACGACCGGCCAGTGCCAGAGGTACACGCCGTAGGAGATGCGCCCCAGGTAGGCGAGCGGGCGCACCGAGAACGCGCGCGCCAGCAGACCGGTGGGCACGGTCGTGGCTGCGGCGACGACGGCGGCCGTGGCCAGGGCGACCAGGGTGAAGCCGCCGCGGTACAGCCAGCCGGCGGTGCCGCTGACCGAGGTGACCAGGACGACGAGCCCCACCGTCGCGGCCAGACCGAGCAGGCCGATGCCGTGGCGGGCCCTCTGCCGCAGCGGTGCCCGCCCGTGCAACGCGACCGCGAGGGCGGCGCCGATGAGCAGGGCCTGCACGCGGGTGTCGGTGCCGTAGTACAGGCGGTCGAGCCCGACGCCCGTCTCCGCGAGGCCGACCTGCAGCCCGGCCGACACCGCCGCTCCGGCAACGGCCACGACGAACAGCAGCCGCTCCGAGCGACGTAGGACGAGGACGGCGACCAGCGGCCAGACGACGTAGAACTGTTCCTCGACGCCGAGCGACCAGGTGTGACGCAGCGGCGACGGCGCGACGACGTCGAAGTAGCTGTGACCGGCCAGGATCGCCTGCCAGTTCGAGACGTAGGCCAGGGTCGCGACGGCCTCGTCCCGGATTCCGGCGACCTGGGCCGGGTCGGAGAACAGCTGGGCCAGCACGGCGACCGCGACCAGGGTCAGCAGCAGGGCCGGCAACAGGCGGCGCCACCGCCGCACCCAGAAGGTGCGCAGTGAGATGTAGCCGGCGCGTCGCCGCTCGGAGACCAGCAGACCGGTGATGAGGAAGCCGGAGAGGACGAAGAAGACGTCGACGCCGAGCAGACCGCCCGGCACGGCCGTCAGCCCGAGGTGGAACAGGACGACGGCCAGCACCGCCAGGCCACGCAACCCGTCCAGCGCGCGAACGCGCGGGCGTTCCGGTGACGTCACCAGCACCTCGTTCGCCAGCTCATCCAGCCCATTGACGTCGACCCTAAGGCCCCACGGCCAGCTCGGTCGACGCAGCGCGCGTTGCTCGTCCGCGTAACAAGGCTTATCTGCCCGCTCAGGCGGGCGGGAGTTAGCCCAACTGGGTGAATGGCGACGTCATGGGATCAGACGTGATCGACCTACCAAGGCGGGTTGGGCACACGAGTTGCCGCTGCGCCTCCTGCGCAGCGGCCACTCGTGTCGGCCTCATCCGCGCTGACGCGGGTCCTGCTCAGAAGTAGTGGCGACGACCGCCGATCGCCCGACCGGTGGCGCCGAGCAGGACGAAGATGAGCCCGACAACGACCAGGACGATGCCGATCGACCAGAGGACCGGGATCGACAGGACGAACCCGAGGACAAGACAGATGACGCCGAGAGTGATCACGAGAGGTTCCTGACGCTCCTGCGCAGTCCGAGTGGCTACGCAGCGTGACGTATGCCCTTGCGGATGCCCGCGTAAGCCTGCCATCCGGGCACGGCGCTGCGAGCGGGGGTGATGGGTGTCCGAACGGCCTGTCAGCGGGTGGACGTCGTCGACCGGTCGGTGACGCCCGTCTGCGCCGGCACGTCCGGCCCCGACACGTCCGGCCCGGGTCCCGGCCCCATGCCGACCATCCGGACCTCCGCCTCCATCATGGAGACGAGCTGGCGTCCTCCCTCGGCCAGGAACGCGTCGCGGATCGCCTGCCCTTGCGCGCTTGCGGCCTCGAGCGCCGCACGGGAGACGTAGGTGACGTTCAGGATGTGCTTGCCGGCGGCCCGATCGGCGAGCAGGGAGACCGTGTTCACCCCGTCGATGCGCAGGATCTGCGGCAGGACGTCTCGGATGAACACCTCCTCCGAGGCGAGCATCGTGTCCAGCGGCGTCAACGACTCGACCGAGCGGGTCCAGTAGCCGACCTGGTCGGGCGCCTTCTGCTCCATAATCACCGGCTCGACGGTCTCGATGCGGGCGTCGGTGGCCCGGAGCAGCGCGAGGCCCTCGTCGCGCATCGCGGTGAGCGCGATCCGGCTGTCGGTCAGCGACTGCTCGTCGACCCACGCCGTCGCAATGATCACCTCGCCCGTCGCGGCGTTGGCGAACAGCGACATCCCGGCGTTGCCGGCCATGGCGCGCACGGCCGGGTCGACCCGGTCCCGGACGAACGCCTCGAGTTCCCCCACCTGTGCCGGGTCACCCTTGGCGATGATCGCGCGTGCGTACATGACGGCCTCCCGTTCGTTCTGGACCGCGGCACTATGCGCGTCGGCCCGCCAC
>JAVEDQ010000019.1 GCA_030840885.1 Frankiaceae bacterium | reverse complement strand
CGCGCTCAGGCTGGTGATCGTGCTGGCGAGCCAGCTCTTCTGCGAGTTGAGCTGGGAGATCGCCGCATCCAGGGCCGCGTACTGCGAGCGGTACCGCGTCTCCATGTCGCCGAGCCGGATGTCCCAGGCGTCGATGCCGTCCTGCAGCTGCTTTTGCGTGGAGGATTCACCGTCCTGCGCGGTCGAGATCCACCCCTTCTTGCCCAGGGTTCCGAGAGCGCTGTCGAGGACGCCGCCGACCGTGGTGGCGGCCTGGCTCACCAGGTTCGCCACCCCCTCGGAGTCGTTGGCGAGCTGCTGCTGGAAGGCGGCACTGTCGAAGGTGTAGCGGCCGTCGCGGGTGAACGCGATGCCCAGCTGCCCCATCGTTGCCGTCGCCCCACCGGCGACGACCGAGCCCATCTCGGTCAGCGACTGCGTGAGTTCCCGGACCCGCGAGTCGCCGCTCAGCGCCGAGCCGGTCTTGTTGACGAGGTCGTAGGACGAGCTCTTGGCGAGCAGGTCCAGCGCGCTGTTGAGCCCGTCGACGAGCGCCTTGACCTTGGCGGAGGTGCCGGTGCCGTCCCGGCCGACCGAGAGGGTCACGTCGTGGTCCGGGTCGGCCTTCAGCAGGGTCATCGAGACGCCGGGCAGCAGGTCGTTGATGGTGTTGCCGGGCCGGGTCATGGTCAGTGAGCCCATCTGGATGACGGCGTCACTCGCCGGGCGGGTGACCGCGGTGCCGCTCGCGAGTGCGGCCAGATCGCCCGAGCCGCCGACCATCAGCGCACGGGCGGACCCGGCCGTCGCCGCCGTGAGCACGAGTCGTCCCGGCGTCGGCCCGCTGCCGAGGTCGACCGCTGCTGCGGCCGCCGGACCACCCATCGTGGCGAGGCTGCCGGCGAGGCCGGCGACCGTCGTTCCGCTGTCGGCGCTCGCGACGGTGAAGTCGACGACCGCCCCGGTCGTGAGGCTGGCGGCGTCGATGGTCAGCCCACCGATCGTCGTCGGCCCGCCGCCGGGGGCCACGGTGTAGGCGGTGCCGTCGAGCGTGACCGTCGCCGACCCGCCGGAGGACGCGCCGCTCGTCACGGTCAGTGAGTGCCGCCCGTCGGCGATACCGGCAGGCGTCATCGAGCTGAGACCGGCGGCTGCGGCGCCGCCGGCGACGAGGAACGATCCGGTGCCGACGAGCGAGGAGGTGGAGGCGAAACCGGCCGACGCCTGCTGCTGCGCGGCCGCGAGCGAGGTGACCCGCAGCGTCACGCTGGACGCCGCCGCCGCGCCGGTGGCGGTGGCCGACAGCACGGAGGGATCGCTCGCGACGGCCGTCGACGTCTTCACCGCGGTCGGGGTCTTCACCGCGTCCACGGTCGCCTGCAGCTGGGATAGCTGGGTGCTGATCGAACCCCACGTCGTCGAGCGGCTGAGCGACGTCGTCTTCTGCGCGCTGAGCCGGTCCTGCGGTGCCCGTTCGATGTTCATCAGCTGGCTGACGAGCGAGCTCACGTCGATACCGGAGCTGCCCAGGCCGGAGACGGTGAGACCCATGGGTTACTCCTGCTGCTGGATGCCGGTCGAACCGGCGGTGGCGCGGCCCGGGGATGACCCCCGGATCGTCGTCGGCACGCCGGACGACGGCCTTGAGCGCGCCGGTGCCGGGAGAACAGCTGCTGCGGTCAGCCCTTCAGCAGGGAGAGAACCTGCTGCGGCGCCGAGTTGGCCTGCGCGAGCATCGCGGTGCCGGCCTGCATGAGGATCTGCGACTTCGAGAACTCGGTCATCTCCGCCGCCATGTCGGTGTCACGGATGCGGGACTCCGAAGCCGACAGGTTCTCCTGGGTGACGGAGAGGTTGGCGATCGTGTGTTCAAGCCGGTTCTGGGCCGCACCGAACAGACCGCGCTGGGCGGAGACGGTGCTGATGGCGGCATCGAGCGAGGTGATGGCGGTGCCGGCGTTGGCCAGCGAGAGACCGTTGATGCCGAGGGCGGTGGCGCCCATACCGGCCGTGGACACCGTCAACGTCTCGCCGGAGTTGGCGCCGACCTGGAAGGTCAGGGTGCTCGCCCCGGAGAGCAGCGCCTGGCCGTTGAACTGCGTCCGGCGGGCGATGTCGTCGATGGCAGACACGAGCTGGTTGACCTCGGCCTGCGCAGCCTGGACAGCGGTGCTGCTGCCGCTGCCGCTGGACCCGGTGCTGGCGGCCTGGACCGACAGGTCGCGGATGCGCTGCAGCATGCTGTGGACCTCGGTGAGGGCGCCTTCTGCGGTCTGCACGACCGAGATGCCGTCCTGCGCGTTGCGGACGGCCTGCTTCAGGCCGCCGATCTGGCTGCGAAGGTTCTCGCTGATGACCAGGCCCGCGGCGTCGTCGCCGGCGCGGTTGATCCGGAGACCGGAGGAGAGCTTCTCGAGGCTCTTGCCCATCTCGGTGTCGGTCGCCGAGAGGTTCCGGTAGGCGTTGAACGCCATCGTGTTCGTGTTCACGCGAAGGCTCATTGCCGTTCTCCTTGGGTTCGTCGGCCGGTCGGTCCGGCATCAGCGACGGCAGTCCATGCCGACACAGGTCCATCGCCCTCCGGCGCAAGGAGTTGAGAGCACCGATCGGGTGAACCTCACCCACGGTGACCGGTAGGTCCGCTCAGGACGGACCCGCCGCCGACGCCGACGACGGCCGCCCCACAAGTGGGACGACCGTCGCCGCAGTGCGTCGAACGCTCAGCCTCGGAGCAGGGACAGCACGCCCTGGGCGGAGGAGTTGGCCTGCGCGAGCATCGCCGTGCCGGCCTGCATCAGGATCTGCGACTTGGAGAACTGCGTCATCTCCTGCGCCATGTCGGTGTCACGGATGCGGGACTCCGACGCCGAGAGGTTCTCCTCGGTGACGGAGAGGTTGGCGATGGTGTGCTCGAGCCGGTTCTGAGCGGCACCGAAGGCACCACGCTGCGTGGCGACCGAGCTGATCGCCGCGTCGAGCGAGGTGATGGCGGTGCCGGCGTTGGCCAGCGACAGTCCGTTGATGCTGAGCGCACTGGCACCCATGCCCGCGACCGAGACGACCAGCGTCTCACCGGAGTTGGCGCCCACCTGGAAGGTGAGGCCGCTGGAGCCGGAGAGCAGGTTCTGACCGTTGAACTTGGTGCGGCTCGCGATGTCGTCGATGGCCGACACGAGCTGGTTGACCTCGGCCTGGGCGGCGAGGACGGCCGTGCTGGTGGAACCACCGGAGGAACCGGTGTTGGAAGCCTGCACGGCGAGGTCACGCATGCGCTGCAGCATGCTGTGGACCTCGTTCAGGGCGCCTTCTGCGGTCTGCACGACCGAGATGCCGTCCTGGGCGTTGCGGACGGCCTGCTTGAGGCCACCCACCTGGCTGCGCAGGGCCTCGCTGATGACGAGGCCGGAGGCGTCGTCGCCGGCGCGGTTGATCCGGAGACCGGAGGAGAGCTTCTCGAGGCTCTTGCCCATCGTGTTGTCGGTCGCCGACAGGTTGCGGTAGGCGTTCATCGCCATGGTGTTGGTGTTGACGCGAAGGCTCATTGCGTTTCCCTTCCGAGGGAGGAACAGAGCGCGGCATCCTTACCGGCCCAGAATGTGTTTCGGTCGCTGTCCGTCGCGACTGAGAGCGCC
>JAVEDQ010000016.1 GCA_030840885.1 Frankiaceae bacterium | reverse complement strand
GAACGTCGCGGCCCCGGGGACGCGTCCGCCCGGGCCGCGACTCGGACGCACGAGCGGGGTGGGCCGTCGATGCTCGTCGGGGCCGACTTCGAGGTCGCCGCGCCGGAGAACGCCGTCGCGGTCGGGGTACGGCCCGAGGACCTGCGCGTCGGCGACGACGACGGGGCGGGCCTTCGTGTGAAGGGCGAGATGATCGTCTCTGAGCGGCTCGGTGCCGACCGCATCGCCTACGTGCAGGCGACCTCAGGGCTGCTCGCGGTACGCGTCACTGGCAAGCCGCCCGCGGCGGGGGAGAACGTCTCGCTCACGGCGCCGCCGGAGGCGCTGTCGTACTTCGACGGAGCCGGTCGACTCATTCGCTCGGCCTGACCAAGGCCGACGTGGGCTGTCAATCGCGGTGGCCATTCACTTTCGTGGACGCATCGTCGATCTGGGGGCGCGCTGCTGGTTTGACGGCAGGCAGACAAGCCTGAAGGTCCTCGCTTGCTGTGCCCGCACCACGTCAACGGGCCGTGACTGCAGACGGGTTCGGGTGACTCGGCTGCGGCACGAGCGCGTCGAGCCCTACGTGCTGCGCAACGCCGAGACCGACGAGCAGCGCAAGGAGGGCCACGAGCCGCCGCGCCGTCGCTGCGGCTGTCGATCCTCGACGGCGTCCGGGCCTACGGTTCCCTGGTCGTCGGGCGTGCGGCCCGGCGGGCGCGGCCGGTCGACGCGTCGGTCGCGGGGCCGAAGGCTGAGGCGCCGCCTTTGGCGCGAGGCGGTCCGGAAAGACATCCTCGAGCAGCTCGGCGAGGTCCCAGACCTGGCGTGGTGTCAGCACCTGCGGCAGTCCGTGCAGCCAGGCATCCAGCTGGCGGAGCTCGAGCAGCGTCGCCTGATCCCATACGCGGGGGGCTGCGAGCCCGACGTCTTCGGTGAAGCAGACGATGTTGAAGACAGGCGCTCGGCCCGCGCAGGCCCCCGCCACGGCTCGGCCGTAAGTCTGCAATTTCTCGACCTTGCCGCCGAACGACCAGCCGCCGACGCGGACGCTGCTCGCATCGATCGTGACTCGTCCTAGGTGAGCCTTCGTGTCGATGACGACGACCCCAGGTGGGCCGACGAGCACGTGGTCGATGTTCGCGGTCGACCCGGGGACAGCTCGGTCGTGCAGGACCCGCCAACCTTGTTGCCCGAGCGGATCCAACTGCTGACCGACAGCACGTTCGGCGAGCAGCCCCGATTGCTTGCGGGCGATGCCCTCACGAAGTGACCGGGCCTTGCGCTCGTGGTCCTCGGCCGCACGCTGACTCGTCGCAATCCAGGCTTCGAGGGATCCACCAGCCGGCATGAAGAGAGTGTCGGGTTCGTTCTGCTGCCGCTTGCTAGCCCGTCCGGTCGGTGCTGGTCCGATCGTCCCGGCCTCAGCAACAGTTGGCGACGGACCGGATCACGCTCACACTGCCGCTGTGACCACGGACGCGAGCTGGGTCGAAAGCATGCCCGCCATCTACGACCGGCAGCTCGGGCCGGCGTTGTTCGGACCCTTTGCCCAGCACCTTGCCGGCGTCGCCGCCTCGTTCGAACCGGCGCGCGTCCTCGAGCTCGGGGCCGGGAGCGGCATCGCCACGCGAGCCCTGCGCAGGGCGCTGCCGATGGCCGAGATCACCGCGACCGATCTCAACCCGGCGATGGTGGCGTGGGGCGCTGAGCAGGTCACAGACGTCACATGGGCGCCGGCGAACGCGCAGGAGTTGGACTTCCCGGACGCCTGCTTCGAACTGGTCGTCTGTCAGTTCGGCGTGATGTTCTTCCCCGACAAGCCGGCGGCCTTCCGCGAGGCCGCCCGCGTCCTCGTCCCGGGCGGGCGGATGTTGTTCAGCGTCTGGGACGCAGCCGAGGCGTCGGAGTTTCCTGCCGCGCTGGTAGCGGCCCTGCACGCGGTCCTGCCCGGCAACCCGCCCGACTTCGTCGCTCGAGTTCCGCACGGCTACTTCGACCCGGACAGGATCTTGTCCGACGTCGAAGCGGGTGGACTGGAACCCGAAGCCGTCGAACACGTGGTGCTGAGCGGCCGCGCCCAGACCGCCCGATCACTCGCCGAAGGCTTCTGCTTGGGCACCCCGCTGCGCTTCGCGCTGCAGGAACGCGGCGCCCTGGAAGACCTCGCCAGGGAGGTGGGCGAGGAGATGACGCGCTTGTTGGGTGAGGGGCCGATCGACGGCGAATCCGCGGCCTTCGTCGTCACCGCGCGCCGGCCGAACTGAACCGCGCCGCGGAGGAGGTGTCACGGAACCGGGCACTGTCTCGTCCTCCGGATGTACTCATGACCCGGAGGTCCTCATGGCACTCGTCCCGATCCCCGAACACCCCGCCGGTCTGCTCGGCCGCTACGCCGCCCGCTACTCGCGCAAGCAGTTCGACGGCCTCGTCGTCGATCCGGTGAAGGCAGGCTCGAACCACACCGGCGTCCTCATGGCCCACGGTGCCGAGGAGACCGTCGTCGCGAAGAAGTGGACCAAGCTCGACCGCGAGCTTCGGTGGCTCGCGCTCATGCGGGTGTCGCAGGTGATCGGCTGCTCGTGGTGCACCGACTACGGCTACTTCGACGGGGTCACGAACGGCATGGATCCTGCGAAGATCCGAGCCGTGGCCACCTGGCGCAGCAGCGACGTCTACGACGACACCGAACGGCTCGTGCTCGAGTACGCCGAGGCGGCGAGCCAGACCCCGGCCGAGATCGGCGACATGCTCGCGGAGCGGCTGCGCCGCGCCTTCGCCCCCGACGTCCTGGTCGAGCTGGCCGGCTACATCGCGCTGGAGAACCAGCGGTCGCGGTTCAACGCCGCCCTCGGCCTGCAGAGCCAGGGCTTCTCGGACCGCTGCGAGATCCCGGCGACTGCGAACGGGTCGACGGCTCGTGTCTGAGCTCGACGTCTTCCTCGAGCAGCGGCC
>JAVEDQ010000595.1 GCA_030840885.1 Frankiaceae bacterium | reverse complement strand
CGACGCTGTCCGACGGGATGCTGCGGGTCGGGGCGGCGCTGCTGCTGCTGTCGCCGTTCACCCCGATGCTGTTCATGGGCGAGGAGTGGGGCGCCCGCACCCCGTGGCAGTTCTTCTCCGACCACGCCGGAGAGCTGGGTGACGCCGTCCGCAATGGTCGGCGGGCCGAGTTCGCCTCGCACGGCTGGTCGACCGACGAGGTCCCGGATCCGCAGGACCCGCAGACGCTCGCGAACTCCCGACTCGACTGGGACGAACCCACGGGCGCACGGGGCGCGGCGCTGCTCGACTGGCACCGCAAGCTGATCCGCCTGCGGCGCGACGAGCCCGACCTGACGGATCCTGACCTCGCCCACGTCGAGGTGCGCTACGACGAGGCCGCGCGCTGGTTCGTGCTGCGCCGCGGCTCCCTGGCCGTCGTCGCGAACCTGGCCGATCATCGCCAGATCATTGCGGTGGAGGGGACACCGGTCCGCGTGCTGCTCGCGTCCGAGACCGGCTTCGGCTACGGCGCAGGCAGTGTCGAGATCGACGGCGAATCGGTCGCGGTCCTGCAACTGCTCTGATCTGAACCTGCTCTGGCAGTGGGAGACTGCGCCGCATGACTCCACCACCGACCGAGGGCTCGTTGCCCACAGCGCTGGTCACTGGCGGCGGCACCGGCATCGGACGCGCGACGTCGATGCTTCTCGCCCGCCGAGGCCACCCCGTGGTGGTCAACTACAACCGCTCCGCCGACGACGCTGCCTCCTGCGTGGAAGCGATTGCGGCTGCGGGCGGCCGTGCCGTCGCGCTCCAGGCGGACGTGTCCGACGACGCGGCCGCCCGGGCGATGGTCACGGACGCCAACGGCCAGTTCGGCCCGATCGGGGTCGTCGTCTCCAACGCCGGCACGACCGAGCACCTCGCGATGGATGACCTCGAGGGCGCCACCGACGAGATCTTCACCCGCTTGTTCGCGGTCAACGTGCTCGGCGCGTGGCACACGGTGCGCGCCGCGGCCGACGACCTCCGCGCGCTGCACGGCGCCGTCGTGATGGTCGGCAGCATCGCCGGTGACCACGGCGTGGGCTCGTCGGTGCCGTACGCGGTCAGCAAGGCCGCGCTGCACGGCCTCACCCGCTCGCTGGCCCACGCCCTCGCGCCGGAGGTGCGGGTCAACACGGTCGCGCCCGGGCTGGTCCTGACCCGGTGGTGGGACGGTATGGAGGACCGGGCCCGCAGCCTCGTCCGCGGCACACTGACCGGACGCCCCACCAGCCCGGAGGACGTCGCCCGGGTGATCGCCGACGTCGCCGAGGCGCAGGCGATGACCGGTCAGATCGTGACGGTCGACGCCGGGCAGACCCTCTGAGGACAGGTCGACCGGGATGTGACCGATTCCGGAGAGCTCGAACGTCCACGCTTGTGTGGCCGGGGTAGGTCGACGGCATGCGCATCGTGGTCGTCGGAGCATCCGGCAACGTCGGAAGTCAGGTCCTCGAATTCCTCGCCGGAGACGCCCCTGACGTCGAGCTGGTCGGTGTCGCCCGTCGTCCGCCGACGCAGGGCGATTTGGCGGACCTCGCCGAGTGGCATGCCGTCGATCTCGCCGACGGCGACCACGCTGCCGCCGTCCCGGCGCTGACCGCGCTGTTCGACGGAGCCGACGCCGTCATCCACCTGGCCTGGCTGATCCAGCCCAGCCACAGCCCCCGGACGATGGAGGCGACCAACGTCGACGGCAGCCGCCGTGTCCTGGACGCCGTCCGGGCCGCCGGTGTGCCTGCCCTGGTCGTCGCCAGCAGCGTCGGTGCCTACTCGTCCGGCCCCAAGGACCGCCGGGTCGAGGAGGACTGGCCGACCGGCGGCATCCCGACCTCGATCTACAGCCGGCACAAGGTGCGTCTGGAGCAGCTGCTCGACGCGTTCGAGAGCGACGTGCCGGGAACGCGCGTCGTCCGGATCCGGCCGGGTGTCGTGGTGCAGGGCCGGGCCGCCAGCGAGCAGGCCCGCTACTTCCTCGGCCCGTTCGTGCCGATGCCGCTCATCCGGCGATCGCTCATCCCGATCGTGCCGGCACTCCCCCGGCTCGCCCTGCAGGTCGTGCACGCCTCCGACGTCGCCGCTGCGTTCGGGAAGGCGGCGCTCAACGGGGCGGCCCGCGGTGCCTACAACGTCGCCGGTGAGCCGGTCCTCGACGTGCAGCAGATCGCGAACGCGCTGCGCGCCCGTCCGGTCCCGTTCTCGACCACCATCGCGCGCGGCATCGTCGACCTCACGTGGCGGCTGCGCCTCCAGCCGACCGACGTCGGATGGCTGGACCTCGCCCTCGGCGTGCCGCTGATGTCGACCGAGAAGGCGCGGCGCGACCTCGACTGGCGTCCGAAGGTCGACGCGCGCGACGCCGTCCTCGAGGCGATCGAGGGCATCCGCACCGGCCAGGGCGGTCCGAGCCCCGTGCTGCGAGCCGTGCGTGGCCCGCTCGACCAGCTCGTCTCCGGCGCGCGAAGCCTGCTGCCGCGATCCGGCGGCAGGATTTAGGCCGCGTTCGCCTCTCGCGTCAGGGCACCGAGGCGCGAGACCGCGCGCTGGTACTTCTTGCGGTGCGGGCCCCGGAGCAGTTCGTCGTCGAACAACTCGTTCACGCCGACGCCTGAGGCGACGACGGGTACCCGCGCGTCGTAGAGCCGGTCGACGAACACCCCGAGACGCAGCGCGACCGCCTGGTCGGCGACCGGGCGCAGCCGCTGCAGCCCGACCAGCGGGACCCCGGCGACGAGCCGGCCGTAGCGCGACGGATGCAGCGTGGCCAGGTAATCGCCGAGGGCGGTGAAGTCGTCACAGGTCGCGCCGTCGACGGCGGCGGTGCGGCGGGTGACCTCGTCGTCGGGCACCGGCGCGGGCGGCGAGGCGAGCCCGCGGTGGCGGTAGTCCTGCCCGTCGACGCGCTGCACCGCGAAGTGCGAGGCCAGCCCCTGGATCTCGCGGAGGAAGTCCTCGGCGGCGAAGCGCTCGGCCCCCAGGTCCTCGGGCTGCGTATTGCTCGTGGCCCCGACCCACACCCCGGCGTCGACGAGCCGGCCCAGCAGCGTGCTGACCAGGACGGTGTCGCCCGGATCGTCCAGCTCGAACTCGTCGATCGCGACCAGGCGCAGGCCCGAGAGCGCCTCGACCGTCGACGCGAACCCGAGCGCCCCCACCAGGGACGTGATCTCGACGAAGGTCCCGTAGGCCTTCGGCTCGGGCGCGGCGTGCCACAGCGAGGCGAGCAGGTGCGTCTTGCCGACACCGAACCCGCCGTCGAGGTAGAGGCCCGGCGCGCCGCTGACGGCGGTGCGCTTCCGGCGCCCGAACCAGCTTCGCGACGTCGTGGCGGCCGGGATCCGCCCGGCGAACGCCTGTGCGCACGCGAGCGCCTCCTGCTGCGTCGGCTCCGCCGGGTCCGGCACGTAGGTGGCGAAGCGGACGTCGTCGAAACGGGGCGGCGGCACCAGCGCCGCGACGAGGTCCTCGGGCGAGAGCTCGGGGCGTCGGTCGATCAGGCGCGGCGTCACGCACCTAGTGTTGCCCGTCGTGCGCTCCCTCCTGCCCGGCCCGACCGGTGAGCCTGCCCTCGAACGGCATCGACTCGAGCAGCATTACGCGTTGCCGCCGGCGCCGGCACGCCACGTCCGCGCCAACTTCGTGACGACGCTCGACGGCGCCATCGAGATCGACGGCCGCTCCGGGTCGCTCGGCGGCGACGGCGACACCGCCGTCTTCCACCTGCTGCGGGAGCTCACGGACGTCGTCCTCGTCGGCGCCGGCACCGCCCGGGCCGAGGGCTACGGCGCGGCCGTGATGCCGGACGCCCGCCAGGGTCGGCGCCTGGCCGCCGGACAGTTGCCCGTGCCACCCATCGCGGTGGTCACCGGACGAGGGATCGAGGCCGATCTGCCGCTGCTCACCCCGGTCTCGGGGGCACCGCAGCCGCTGGTGCTGACGACGGCGGCAGCGGCGGCGCAGGCGCCGGATGTGGTGCGGCGGCGAGCGGAGCTGGTCGTCTGCGGGGAGGAGACGGTCGACCTCGCGCGGCTGCTCGATGAACTCGCCGCCCGAGGGCTGTACCGCGTGCTGTGTGAAGGTGGTCCCGCGCTGTTCAGCGACTTGACGCGCGCCGACCTGGTCGACGAGCTCTGCCTGACGCTTTCCCCGACGCTCGCCGGGCCGGACCACAAACGGCTCATTGTGGGGCAGCGGTGGAACGCCGCGCAGCGGCTGACACTCGCCGGAGGCCTGGAGGACAACGGCGACCTGCTCCTGCGCTACTCGCGCTACTCGCGCTAGGGCCTACTCGTCGTCGTCGCCCGACTCCACGACCTCGATGCCGGTGTTGCCGTAGTCGTTGGCGTTGGCCTCGGGGGTCATCTCGTCCGCCGTCGTGCCGGACGCCGAGATCCCGCCGTGCGGGTCGGAGGTCTGCTTCTGCTCGCTCATGTCCGGTCAGTACCCGGCCAAGTCGACCTCACCCGGTCGCCAGTATGGCCTCGACCACCGGCGCAACGTCGAGATCGGCCATGCACGCCGGCGCCCCGTCGTCGCTGAGCGGACAGCGCGCCGACCACCAGCACTCCTGCTCGGTGATCGCGGTCGGCCGCCGCACGTGGCAGCCGGGTAGCCCCTGCAGATTCTTCGCCGCGGGATGCGAGAGGCCGTAGCGGGCGCCGAGCGTCGCCCCGTACAGCCCGACCGCGGGCAGACCCGCCGCCGTCGCGAGCCGCACCGGCCCGGTATCGCCACCCGCCGCGACTCCCCCGGCGTCAGCCAGCTCCGCGGCGACGGCGGCGAGTTCGCGCAGCGACAGCGCAGGCAGGACGCGGGCGTGCGGCAGCGGCGGACCGTCGGCGACCGTCAGCGACGGTCGACCCGCCTCGTGGAGCGTCTCGGCCAGCCGCTGCCAACGCTCGTGCGGCCATCGTTTGACCGGCATGCCGGCGCCCGGCAGCAGCAGCACCGGACGCGCGTCGAGCGCGCCCAGGACCTGCCGGGCCGCGGCGCGCTCGTCGGCCGTGAGAATGACCTGTAGCGGCAACGCCTGGTCGTCGCTGTGGATGACTCCGTCGGCGGCGAGCAGCCGGAGGAAGCGACGCTCGACCAACTCGTCGGCGGGCGGCGAGCGCCAGAGGTTGGTCACGGCACGCGGGACCCGCGTGCCGAGCAGCTCGGCGATGCCGCTGTGCATCGTGGTGGAGACGGCGAGCTCGGCCGGGTGCTGGTCGAGGTGGGCAGCGACCGCGCCGGCTGCGTCGTCGGCCGAGCCCACCGTGACCGAGGCGACGGCGGGGTCGGCGGCGAGCAGGGCGTCGCCGGGGGCGAGGGTCACGACGCGGATGGCGGCCGTCGGATGGGCCCGCGCCAGCGCATGGATCGCCGGCAGCACCAGGAGCAGGTCGCCGAAGCCACCGAGCATCTCGACCACCGCGATCTCCCGCAGCGGAGGTCCGCTCATCCCAGCACGCGCCGGTAGAGCTCGGCGTGGGCGTGCGCCACCTCCGGCCAGCTGCGGCCGGCCATCCGGTTGCTCCCTGCGTCAGCGAGGCGTTCACGCTCGAAGCGGTCGTC
>JAVEDQ010000158.1 GCA_030840885.1 Frankiaceae bacterium | reverse complement strand
CCGTCGTCCAGCCGCTCCACGTAGAGCTCGATCAACGGGTCGTCCGGCGACGAGGCGAGCGAGTAGGAGCGCTGGGCGACGTAGCCGTCGTCGGCGGTGAGGCGGACGACGTAGTGCTGGCCGGGCAGGTGGTCGATCCGGTCCGGCACCTCGAGGCGCAGGACGACGGCCGGCGGTCGGACGGAGCGCTGCACCTCCCGCACGACCGCGGTGCGCCACGCCCCGGTCGGTACGGCTGGACCGGTCACCGACAGCTGCTCACTCACGGATTCGCCTCAGTCACCGGATCGCCCTAGTCACCCTGGTACCGCTGCTCGGCCCAGGGGTCGCCGCGGTCGTGGTAGCCGTTGCGCTCCCAGAACCCCTGCTGGTCGGCGTCGAGCAGGGTCAGGCGGGTGATCCACTTCGCGGACTTCCAGAAGTACAGGTGGGGCACGAGCATCCGGACCGGGCCACCGTGCTCGGCGGTCAACGGCTTGCCCTCGTGGCTCCAGACGAGCCAGGCCTTGTCGTCGGTGACGTCGGTCAGCGGCAGGTTGGTGGTATAGCCGGTGGTGGAGGTGGCCAGCACGAACGTCGCCTCCGGCCGCGGTCGGGCAGTCTGGAGAAGCACGTCGAGGCTGACGCCCTGGAAGCTCGTCGCGAGCTTCGACCAGGTGGTGACGCAGTGGATGTCACCGGCGTACTCCGAGCCCGGTAGCGCGTGCAGTTCACCCCAGCTCCACGTGGTCGGTGACTCCACGAGACCGTCGACCGTCATCGTCCACCGCTCGGGCTCGAGGTGTGGGGTCACCTCGACGGTGAGCACGGGCCAGTCGGCACCGACGTCGTACTGCCCGGGTGGCAGCCGTGCGTCGCGAGGGCGGTGCGGGCGTCCGGTGAAGCCTCGGGTGATGCCGGCCATGTCCGACCTCCTGTGCGCTGCGGCGGCTGGTCGCCGCCTACTCCGACCGTCGGTAGACGGCAGGTATTCCGTGGGCGTCGGTGTCGACCGCCTCCGATTCGCAGATGCGGCGGTAGACGCGGTTGCGGATGCGCAGCAGCACCGCGGCGAGCAGTGCGGCCACGACGGAGCCGGTGAGCACGGCGACCTTGACGTGGTCGTCGAGCGCGCTGCCGGCACCGAAGGCGAGCTCACCGATCAGCAACGAAACGGTGAAGCCGATCCCGGCCAGTACGGCGAGGCCGACGACGTCGATCCAGGCCAGGTCGTCGGACAGGTGCGCTCGGGTGAAGCGCGAGACGAGCGAGGTCGCAACGAGGATGCCGACGGGCTTGCCGACCACCAGGCCGACGACGATGCCGATCGCGACCGGGTCCGCCAGCGATCTGGTGAGCCCGGTCAGGCCGCCGATGCCCACCCCGGCGGAGAAGAAGGCGAACACCGGCACCGCGAAGCCCGACGAGATGGGCCGCCACCAGTGCTCGAAGTGCTCGGCGAGCCCGGGGCCGTCGCCCGGGATGCCGCGCTGCACCGGGACGGCGAAGCCGAGCAGCACCCCGGCGACGGTGGCGTGGACGCCCGAGGCGTGTACCAGCGCCCAGACGACGACGGCCAACGGCAGCAGCAGCCACCAGCTGCGGATGTGGCGCTGGACGAGCAGGGTGAACAGGCCGAGTGGCACGAGCGCGAGCAGCAGCGGGATCGGCTTCAGCTCGTTGGTGTAGAACAACGCGATGATCGTGATGGCGAGCAGGTCGTCGACGACCGCAAGCGTCAGCAGGAAGGTCCGCATCGCCGCCGGAAGGAAGCTGCCGATCACCGCGAGCACCGCGAGGGCGAAGGCGATGTCGGTGGCGGTGGGGATGGCCCAGCCGCTGGTCGGAGCACCCGACGCGGCGGTCACCGCAACGTAGGTCAGCGCCGGGACGAGAACCCCTCCGACCGCGGCGCAGACGGGGAGCGCGGCCCGGCGCGGGTCCCGCAGGTCACCGGCGACGAACTCGCGCTTCAGCTCCAGACCCGCGACGAAGAAAAAGATGGCGAGCAGGCCGTCGGCGGCCCACGTCGCGAGGCTCAGGTCGAGGTGCAGCGCGCCCGGACCGACGGTCGTGTCCCGCAGGTCCTGGTAGGCCGCGGACCACGGCGAATTCGACCAGACGAGTGCGACGAGGCTGCCGACCAGCAGCAGCAGGCCGCCGATCGTCTCCTTGCGCAGGACGGCGGCGACGCGGTTGTCCTCGGTCCAGGAACCGCGGCGGAACAGGGAACCTGACGAAGCGAGCCCGCGGACCTCGGTCACCGCATCGGTCGTGCCGTCAGGTTTGCTGTGCACTGCCACCGCCTGTCTGATGTCGCCGCAGCCTAGGCCGACCAGACTTCCCGGGACGCCGGAACGGACCTATCGGCGCCGCCGGACCCCGGCTCAGTGCAGCGAGGCCCCGGCGGGAAGCCGGAGGAGCGTGCCGATGTACTGCTCGTCCGTGCCGCGCCGGCGCAACTGCGCGAGCGCCTCGTCCAGCGTCTCCTGCGCCGTCGTGCGCATGCAGGTGAGGTCGTGCAGGAGCAGGACGGCAGCCCGGGCCCGGACCTCGGGGTCCTGCTCGCCGCGGATCGCGGCCAGCAGATCGACGAGCCGTTGCGACACGGAGGTCTCCTCTCGACGGTCCGCGGTGACGGACGCTCATGACGTGACTTGGTGTAACACCAAACGATGTCATCGTCAGGTCGGCCGGGCCTGCGGTCAACGTGACCTGCCTCTCGGCACCTCGGTGCGTCAAAGGCCCGGTCCGTTAGCCTCACGGGGGTGGCCGCGGACACCTCTTCCGGGTTGGGGCGCGCGACCGCAGCCTGGCTTCGCCTGTACCGCCTGGCCGCCCGGCTCACGCAGCCGACGTTCACGCTCGGCAACGTCGTCGCCGTCCGTCGCGCGGACGAGGTGCTGCTGGTACGGCAGCGGTTGCGCACCCCGTCGCAGTGGGGGTTGCCGGGCGGCTTCCAGAAGTCGCACGAGAGCGGCGCCGACGGTGCCCGGCGCGAGCTGCGTGAGGAGGTCGGCCTCGACCTCCCGGTGCAGGCCGGCGACCAGGTGGCGCAGTACCAGCAGCCGTGGGCCCGGCACATCGACACCGTCTTCGTCGTTGCCTTCGACGACCCGGCCTCCCGGGCCCGGCGGCAGTCGCTGGAGATCCTCGCCGTGGGCTGGTTCGCCCTCGACGACCTCCCTCCGCTCACCCGAGAGGCCGCTCTGGCGCTGGAGCACGTGGCCCACTGGCAGCCTCCGACGAATTGCACCCTGACGCTGCGCGAATGACGGGTTGCATCATGCAGGTGGATGCCTGCATGATGCACGCGTGGCCGTACCGGAAGTCGACGCGTTCCGGGCGCTGGCCGACCCCAACCGCCGTCGGCTGCTGGACCTGCTGCGCGAGAAGGACGGCCGCACCCTCGGCGAGCTGGTCGCCGGGCTGGACATGGCGCGCCAGTCGGCGACGCAACACCTCGGGGTGCTCGAGGACGCCAACCTCGTGACCGTCGTGTGGCAGGGCCGCCAGAAGCTGCACTACCTCAACCCCGTTCCGCTGCACGAGATCACCGAGCGGTGGATCGATCAGTTCGCGCAGCCGCGGCTGCGCGCGCTGTCCCAGATCAGACGCGATGCGGAGGACTCCCAGATGACGACGAACCCTCTCGGGCCGGACGATGACCGTCCTTCGTTCCGCTACGTCACCTACATCCGAGCGAGCGCGGAGCAGGTCTGGGACAGCCTCACCGATGCCGACCTCACCGCTGCCTTCTGGGGACACGCCAACCACTCGGACTGGCAGGTCGGGTCGAGATGGGAGCACGTCCGGGTCGACGGTTCCGGCATCCGGGATGTCGTCGGCACGGTGCTGGAGAGCGACCGTCCACGCCGCCTGGCCATCACCTTCGACTCGCCCGATTCGTCAGGCGCGCCGGCTGAGGTGGGTGAGTCAGCCGTGGAGCCGTCGGTGGTGACGTTCGAGCTCCGGCCCCACCACGACATCGTCGAGCTGACGGTCACGCACAGATTGCTCCCGAGCGCCGGTGACCTCGAGGCCGCGGCCATCGGCTGGGCTTCGGTGATGTCCAACCTCAAGACGCTGCTCGAGACCGGCGTCGTCCTGCCGCAGGCGCCGTGGGAGATGCACGCGGAACTCGCCGCCGAGCAGATGGCACGCAACGACCCCCGCTGACGACGGCGAGGGTCCGCACGGGCCGGAAGAGCTCGTCACCCTCCCTATCCGTTTGCTGTCCGGCACCGCCTACGGCGTCGGGGAGGCCGAGGGCGACTGAACCGCGGGCGGCGCCGGCTTCGCCACGGCCACTGCCGGGAAGTCGGCGCGGTCGAGGTCGTTGCCGGTGAGCGTGCCGTCGGCGCGCGGCACCTCCACCGCAGAGCCGTCCACGAGCAGCCGGACGACCGTCGGCGGGGACAGCCCGACCGTCGGCTCGGTCGCGGTGAAGACGAGCTGGGCCACCGCGAGGGTCTGCTCACCGGCCGTGGCCTCACCGAGGTCGCCGTGCACGTCGACGGTGAGCAGTGTCCCGTCGCGGCGGACATCGCGGAGTTCGATGCTGGCCGGCAGAGCGTTGCGGACCCCGCGGGCGGCTTCCTCGGGGGTCACTCCGGCGAGCAGGGCAGACAACCGCGAACGCTCGTCCGGCGAGGTCCGGCGCAGCACGGGGGACAGCCGGTCCCCGCGGGCGAAGTACAGCACCGAGGCCGTGCCGTTGGGAGGCGGCGGGCGGTCGGCGGCTGCTACCTGGGAGTCGACGGCGGTCGGTGCGTCCTGCACCCCGACCCCGCAGCCGCCGAGAACCACGAGCCCGACGAGCCCGACGAGCCACAGCAGCTTCGCACGCCTGACGCGTCTCATGGCGGGGCCGTCCGCACCGGTTGCGGGACCGGCTCGTCCTGATCGACACCGAGGGCCGGCAGCGCCACGACGAACCGGGCACCACCACCGGGCCGGTCCTCGACCCACACCTCGCCGCCGTGGGCGGCGACGAGGTCGCGCACCAGGGCCAGTCCGAGGCCGACCCCGCGGGTGCCGTCCCGGTCGCCCCCGGACCCGCGGCTGAAGCGCTCGAAGATGCGGTCGCGGTCCTCGGGTGGCACGCCTGGTCCGCTGTCCTCCACGGCGACCAGCACGCACGTCGGCGTGCCGTCCGGCCGAGTGTCGGGTCCCGGCGTCACCCGGACCGCGGTGACCCCGCCGCCGTAGCGGACGGCGTTCTGGAGCAGGTTGGCGAGCACCCGCTCCAGGCGGCGCTTGTCACCGGCGACCGTCACGCCGGCGACCGATGCGTCGACCTCGACCGCGACGTCGGGCAGCCGGGCCAGGGACGGGGAGGTGAGGACGAGCCGGGCCAGTCCTACCGGCTCGCGGTCGAAGGGGTGACCGGCGTCGAGCCGGCTGATCTCGAGCAGGTCCTGGACGAGCACGGCGAAGCGGTCGACCTCGTTGCCCAGCAGGTCGAGTGCCGCCCGGCCGCGTCCGCCGAGCTCGTCGCGGCGTCCGCGCAGCACCGACAGAGCCGCCGACAGCGTCGTCAACGGCGACCGCAGCTCATGGCTCACGTCAGCCGCGAACCGGGCGTCGCGGTCGATCCGGTCCTGCAGCGCCTGGGTCATGGCGTTGAACGACTCCACGAACGGAGCGACGTCGGGGTCCCGGGAATCCGGCAGCCGGGCGGAGAGCCGGCCGTCGGCGATCGAGCGGCTGGTCGTGATGACGTCCGACAGCGGGCGCAGCAGCCGCCGGCTCGTCGCCCAGCCGACAGCGGCACCGACCGCGGTCGTCAGCAGGGCGATCAGGGCGAGCGCGCGGCTGGTCCGGCGCAGGGTGCCGTCGAGCTCGTCGAGCGAGAAGACCTCGTAGAGCTGGGCGTTGCGGCCCTCGAGCGGCACTCCGACGATGAGCTGGTGCGACCCGGCCACCTCGACCCGCTGCCGGGAGGCGTGCCCGGCCTCCACCTCGCGTCCGAGCTGCGCGGGGACGGGCTGCACCTCACCGACGTCCGCGCCGTACCAGCGGCCGTCGAGATGCAGCAGCAGGCGGGCGTCGGGTGCGGCACGCAGCCCGTCGAGCAGGTCGCCGGGCTCGGCGCCGGTGCTGCGCAGTCCGTCGGCGAGGGTCTGCCCCTGCGCCAGGGTCCGGTCGACGGCGCTGGTCTCCCGCTGCGAGAGCAGGTAGCTGCGAGTGGCCGTGAACGACGCCGCTGCCAGCGCGGCCGAGAGCAGCAGCGCCCCGAGTGCGAAGGAGGCGGTCAGCCGGCCACGCAGACCCCAGCGCCCGCGCCGCTTCACGGTCCGGGATCGACGAGCTTGTAGCCCAACCCACGCACGGTGAGCACCCGACGAGGGGCGCCGGCGTCGTCCTCGACCTTCATGCGCAGCCGGCGGATGTGCACGTCGACGATGCGGACATCACCGAGGTAGTCGTACTCCCACACCGTCTCGAGCAGGACCTCGCGGGTGAAGACGCGGTTGGGTGCGGCCATCAGTTCGCCCAGCAGGCGGAACTCGGTGCGGGTCAGGTGGATCGGTGTGCCGGCGAGGGTGACCGTGCCCTCCTCGGCCGAGATCTCGAGGTCGCCGACGCGGAGCCGGGCCGCCGCCGAGGTGCGTCCGTCACCGTCCTCGACGCGCCCGCGCCGCCGCAGAGCCCGCAGCCGGGCGGTCAGTTCGGGGACGGCGAAGGGCTTGGTGACGTAGTCGTCGGCGCCGGCCTCCAAGCCGCCGACGACATCGGCGGTCTCGCCGCGGGCGCTGACGACGACCACCGGAACGTCGGAGGTGCGCCGCAGCCGTCGGCAGCACTCGAAGCCGTCGATGCCGGGCAGCATCAGGTCGAGCAGCACGATGTCGACGTGCGCGGAGGCGTTGCGAGGGTCCAGGCGCGCCAGCGCGGCCTCGCCGCTGCCCGCCTCGTCGACGACGTAGCCCTCGTCCTCGAGCGCGAAGCGCAGCGAGGTGCGGATGTTCGGGTCGTCGTCGACGACGAGGATCCGCACAGCCATGCCGTCATCGTGGCGTAAAGCGGGGCCCCGTGCGAGCGAGCCGATGACCACAGTCAGGCGTCGGCCAGCGAAGCCAGCAGCGCCGCGCGGCTCGCCCCGGCGCTCACCGAGAAGCCGATGCCACCGGGCAGCAGCGAGCCGGTGCGGCACAGCTTCGTCACCGCGGCGACGCCCTGGCTGGTGTGGCCGGAGACGGAGCGGAGATCGACCTCGACGCGCCACCACCCGTCGGTGGTGGCGTCGTCGACGGCGCCGAGCAGGGCGCGACCGGCGTCTTCGTCGAGCAGACCCGCGACGGTCAGTTCGAGAGCGGGGCCGGACGGGGCGTCAGTGGTGGCGACCCGACCGGCAGGTGGGGGAGACAGAGTTGTCGGTGCCATGGGGTCCACCCTGCGCGGGAAGTGCTGCAGGTGCCCGGCAACGCGATGACAGTTGGATGACAGGTCGGCGACGGGTGGGGTCCGCAGCGAAGTCGCCCGACGAAGTCATATGGCCGCCAGGCGAAGTCATAGAACTGTCATGGCGCCGCCAGTGGTTTGCCAGCTCGCCACCGCAACGATGGACGAGTGCTGCTCCTGCTGACCGCCGGTCGCCAGGCCTCGTCCGACGAGGTGCTGGCCGCGTTGCAGGGCGAGCTCGTCACCGAGACGGTCGGCGCCTTCCGCGACCGGGTCTTCCCGCTGCTCGACCCCGCGCCCACGCGACTGGTCCTGGACGTCTCCCGCGTCACCGCGCTGGGCCGGGCCGGGGTGCGCACCCTGGTCGCGCTGCGGCGCAAGTGCACGAGCGCCGGGGTACACCTCGTCCTGCGCTCGCCCAGCCTGCCGGTCCGCCGCCGGCTCACCGACGGCCACCTCGACCCCTTCTTCGAGATCGAGAACTGAGC
>JAVEDQ010000541.1 GCA_030840885.1 Frankiaceae bacterium | reverse complement strand
GCCCCGCGACGGCGTCCCGGGTCGGCCCGGGGCGAGCGCGCCCTATGCAAATCCCTGGGCGGCGCCGTCGTCCGCAGCACATCAGGGTCCGCCGCCGCCGCCCGCGGGCTCCCCGCCCACGAAGGCTGCGCCGAGCGGCGGCTACCCAGGCCCCAGGCCACCCGTTCCCCCCGTCGACGGTGCGGAACGGTGGGAGCACCTCGGTGGGAGCCCGCTGCGGGGGCCCGACTACCTGCTCGGCCGGCGCCGGGACGCGCCCGGGGCCCCTCCGGGGAGCATGTCTTCGGCCAGCGGCGGGCGCAGCTCCCGGAGCCTGCTCCTCCTCGCCCTGGTCATCGCGCTGCTCGGCGGCCTGGCCGGCGGGCTCGTCGGCGTCGGCTTCGAACGCGGTCGCTACCAGTCGACCGCGGCCGGGGACCTGCCGCCGGGGCCGCTGCTGTCCAGCGGTGCCCCGACGCCGGTGGACCCGAACCCGAGCTCGGTGAGCTCGATCGCGGCCAAGCTGCTCCCGTCGGTCGTCACCATCGGGGTCAGCGGCAGCGGCGAGTCCGGCACCGGCTCAGGCGTGATCATCCGTCCGGACGGGTTCATCCTGACCAACACCCACGTCGTCGCCGCGGCGGCGAGCGGCGGCACCGTCCGCGTCGACTTCTACAAGGGCCAGCGCGACGTCGCGGCCCGCATCATCGGCCGGGATCCGAAGACCGACCTCGCCGTCATCCGGGTCGACACGAAGAACTTGCCGGCCGCCACCCTCGGCCAGTCCAAGAGCCTGGTCGTCGGCGCACCCGTCGTCGCGCTCGGCGCACCGCTCGGCCTGTCCAGCACGGTCACCTCCGGCATCGTCAGCGCGCTGGACCGCAACGTGGACGTGCCGACCGACGGCGGTGACGTCGGTGGCGTGCTCATCGGGGCCATCCAGACCGACGCCGCCATCAACCCCGGCAACTCCGGCGGCCCGCTGGTCGACAGCAAGGGCCAGGTCATCGGAGTCAACTCCGCCATCGCCACCGCACCCGGTGGGAGCGGTTCGGCCGGCAACATCGGCGTCGGGTTCGCCATCCCCATCGACTACGCCCGATCGGTCGCCGAAGAGATCATCCGGACCGGCAAGGCGACCCACCCTTACCTCGGCGTCACCGCCGGCTCGATCGAGCGCGGCACCGGCACCGGCGCCCAGCCCGGGGCCCGTGTGCGCACGCTCGTGCCCGGCGGCCCCGCGGAGCGCGCGAACCTGGAGGTGGGGGACCTCATCACCTCGGTCGACGGCATGCCCATCGAGGGTGTCGACGACCTGATCGCTTCGACCCGGCTGCACAAGGTGGGCGACGTCGTCAACGTGACCTACCAGCGCGACGGCCGGGCGACCACGGTTCCGGTGACGCTGCAGGAGGCCAAGGGCTGAATCGCGCGTTCCGCAGCAATTGGCTCGGGCGCGGCGTAGCCTCACACCATGTTTGGGCAGTTCGGCATGGGCGAGATGTTGCTGCTCGTCATCGTTGGCCTCTTCGTGTTCGGTCCCGAGCGCCTGCCGACGATCGCCCGCGATGCCGCCAAGCTGTTCAAGCAGTTGCGCGACCAGGCCCACTCGATGCGCGACGACCTTCAGGCCGAGCTCGGCCCGGAGCTCGGCGACCTCGACCTCAAGTCGCTGAACCCCAAGACCATGGTGCAGAACCTGCTCACTGAGGACGGCGAGACGGCCGCGCCGCGTAAGCCCGCCCCCGTGCTCAACACGGGTGAGGGCCCCGTACTCAACACGGGTGAAGAAGGCCCCATGCTCAACACGGATGAAGAAGGCCCCGTGCTCAACACGGGTGTGCTCAACACGGGTGAGAGCCCCATGCTCAACACCGGTGAGGACGTCTCCTCGGAGATCGATCTGACCAAGCCGGTGCCGGCGCATGCTCGTTCAGACGAGACGCCCTACGACGGCGATGCCACCTGACCCACCCTTCGTGGGAGGTTGGCAGCACGTACGGCTGTTATGGCAACCGCTGAGGCTGCCATCCGCGCTGGAGGCCAGGCCCTCTCGACTACTTCCGGGTCGGGGTGACGCCCAGCGAGCGTCCAGCCAGGCCCCGCGAGCGTGTGGTGAGCCGGTCGGCGACCCCACGGATCGCCTTGCTGGCCTCGGTGTCGGGGTCGCTCAGCACCAGCGGCTGCCCGGAGTCCCCGCCCTCGCGGAGCCGTGGGTCGATCGGGATCTGCCCGAGCAACGGCACGTCGTGCGAGAGCGCCCGGCTCAGCCGCTCGGCGACCGCCACGCCGCCCCCGGAGCCGAACAGGTCGATCTGCTCGCCGCAGTGGGGGCACGGCAGGTAGGCCATGTTCTCCACGACGCCGACGACGTTCTGCCGGGTCTGCATGGCGATGGTGCCGGCACGCTCGGCGACCTCGGTGGCCGCGAGCTGCGGCGTGGTGACCACCAGCAGCTCGGAGGAGGGGATGAGCTGCGCCAGGGAGATGGCGACGTCGCCGGTGCCGGGCGGGAGGTCGAGCAGCAGGACGTCGAGGTCGCCCCAGTAGACGTCGGTGAGGAACTGGCTCAGCGCGCGGTGCAGCATCGGCCCGCGCCAGGTCACCGGCGCGTTGCCCTTGGTGAACATGCCGGTGGAGATGACCTTCACGCCGTTCGCCTGCGGCGGCATGATCATCGAATCGACCTGCGTCGGCGGCCGGTCAACGCCGATCATGCGCGGGACGGAGTGGCCGTAGATGTCGGCGTCGAGCAGGCCGACCGAGAGCCCCGACTTGGCCATCTGCGCGGCCAGGTTGACCGTCACCGACGACTTGCCGACACCGCCCTTGCCGCTGGCGACGGCGAAGACGCGGGTCAGCGACTCCGGCTTGGCGAACGGGACCTCGCGCTCGGGCTGGTCGCCTCGCAGCGAGGTGCGCAGCTGCGTGCGCTGCTCGTCGTTCATCA
>JAVEDQ010000538.1 GCA_030840885.1 Frankiaceae bacterium | reverse complement strand
GCGGCTGCCACCGGCTTGATCTCCACGAGCGCGCGATCGTGGGCGCTGACCACGGCGAGCACGTGGCCCACGACGACGGCGCCGATCTGCACGGCTGCGATCAGCGTCGTGGTCAGCAGCGCGTAGTTGATGCGCAGGTCGGCGGTGCCGAACAGGTTCCAGCCCTTGCCGAACGGGTCGCTGGCCAGCGCGATCGGCACCTGTCCGTCGAGGAACAGCAGCGAGAAGTAGTGGGCGATCGTGTAGCCGACGGCGATCGGGATGAGGGTCGGGGCGAAGCGGCCGGGCAGGTCCGCTGCACGTAGCGGAGTGCGGGTTCCCTTGCCCATGCGGGCGGTGACCGCCGCAAGCCGGGCTGCGCCGACGTAGGCGACCGCGATCAGCGCGACCGCGCCGAAGTAACCCAGCGAGCCGAGGACGACGTCGTCGGCAGCGACGTTGTTCGTCCACGCGATCGTGCGGCTGAGCCCGTCGAAGGCGGTGGAGCCGATGATCACCACCACCGTGGCGACCAGCCCGGGCCGCACCGGCTCGGCCGCGACGCCGTCGAGCGGGTTGCGGACGACGAGGCGGCCGTCGTCCCGGCGGCCGAGCGGCGACAGCCGACCGACCAACGAGAACCACACCTCGAAGCCGTCACCCTGCGCGAACCAGCGCCGCCCGAAGATCAGACCGAGCCAGACGTTGACCACGAGGTAGACGGCGAAGAAAGCCCCGACGACCTGTGGCTCGGCGCGGTCGGGGAATACGAGCTCGAGCCAGGTGAACACCACCAGCCAGACCGCCGCCGGCCACAGCCCGACGCGAGGCGGCAGGGGACGCAGACCTTCGTCCGGATCGACCCGCACCACTCGAGCCAGCCCGGCGTGGACGACCCGCAGCGGGTTGACCACCCGCCAGATCGGGCCGAACAGCAGGCTGACCAGCACCATCCCGGCCCAGAACGTCACGTAGAGGATGTACGGCGCGAGGTTGAAGCGCGTCTCCGACGGGCCCAGGAACGCCGCCGCGACCACGACCAGGGTGAGAACCAGGACGACCGCCCGGAGCACCCCTCGGAACACCGGGCTGTCGAGCAGGCGCGCGAGCCCCGCCGGCAACGGTCGTCCCGCCCGACCTCCGGTGAGCTGCGGGGTGCGCCACAGGGCACCGAGCGCGAGGAACGAGACGAGCACGGCGGTGCCGGCGGCGGCGATGGCGAGCCCGGTCGGGACGGGCAGGTCGGTGCGGCCACCGACGCCGTGGGCGAGCAGCGTCGGCGACGACGCGAGCGTCGACGTCATCGAGTGGGGTGCCACTCAGGAGACGCGGAGCTGCACGAGCAGCTCGTCGCTGGCGTGGTCCTCGACCTCGTAGCTTCCCGGCGCGGACTGGCTCACGTCGACCGAGGTCTGCGTGTTCGCCGGGATCGCGATGGTGCGGTCGGCGCCGTGGACGTGCACCTCGGTGGCTTTGTTGCTGGTGACCAGTAGGACGGCCGGCTGGTTGGCGGTGGTGGAGATCCGCTGAACGCCGCCCTCGGGCTTCCCGTCGACGATCGTCAAGGTGCCGACCGTGGCGGCCTCGGTCGGCTGCCCCACCGCGGAGGCAGGCGCCGACGGGGCGGGGGTCGTGGACGCTTTCGTGGCGGACGATCCGCCGCAGCCGGAGGCGAGCACGCCCACCGTGAGCACGGAAAGCAGCATCGGGGCGCGTCGCACGTCGACCTCCAGGGGCGTCGTCGGAACTGGCGTCTGGGTCATTGGCGTCAGGGTCACTGGCGTCAGGGTCACTGGCGTTAGGTCATGGTCTCAGCCGAGTCTGGGAGTTCGCTGAACGCGGCCTCCGTCGCGCGTCGCCCCGCCGCTGGCAGCTCAGCCGAGCGCGAGGATGCTCGCCTCCGGCCTCCTGAACGGCGGCTACCGTCCGGGAGGCCGGCAGGCGCTGCGGCAGCGCCCCGAGGCCCCAGGAGCTGCCGACCACGGCCACGCTGCAGCCGAGCGGTGCCTCGTCGCGCTGCACCAGAGTGACGCCCGCTGCCGGTTCGGGCCGGCTCCGTTGCACTGTCCATCGCATGCCTGAACGGTCGGCCCCGCCGCTGTCCGCGGGCTGCAGAGGAGCTGGTAATCAGCTGTGGGGCATGCCGTCGATTCCGTTGTCGCCGCCACCCGGCGCGAGCCACCGGCGCAGCTCGTCGGCGTCGCCGTCGAGGGTCGGCGGCGGCCGACGGTAGGACACCGGCGTCGCCGAGAGCCCGATGGGATTCGCTGCGGTGCGGACGGTCCGCCGACCGTCCCCCGCCGGATCGGTCAGCTCGACGACGGGCACGAGCCCGAGCCGGTCGGCGTAGGCCAGCCCGTCGGCGACGGTGTTCAGCGGCGCGCACGGGACGCCCGCGTCGGTCAGCAGCGTGAACCACTCGGCCGCGGTTCGGGCGGCGAGGAGTTCGCGCAGTCGCGGCGTCAGCGCGTCCCGGTTGGCCGTCCGGTCGGCGTTGCGGGCGAACCGGCGGTCGTCGGCCAGCCCCGGGTCGCCGAGCAGCTCGCAGAGCCGGGTGAACTGGGTGTCGTTGCCCGCGATGACCACGATCTCGCCGTCGGCGGTGGGGAACGGTTCGTAGGGGTGGATGCTCGGGTGGGCGTTGCCGGCCCGGTGCGGCACCACACCGCCGGACAGGTAGGCCGAGGTCTGGTTGACCAGGCCCGACAGGGCACTGGAGAGCAGGTTGGTCTCGATGTGCTGCCCCTCGCCGGTCCGTTGCCGGTGGGCGAGCGCGGCGAGGATGCCGATGGCCGTGTGCAGTCCGGCGATGACGTCGAAGACGGCGACACCGGCGCGGTAACCCGGCCCGTCGGGGGAGCCGGTGAGGTCCATCATCCCGGACATCGCCTGCACCGCGAGGTCGTAGCCGCCGAGCGCCGCACCGGCGCCGCTGCCGAAACCCGAGATGCCGGCGTAGAGCACCGAGGGGTTCCGGGCCCGCACCGACGGCTCGTCCAGGCCGAAGCGCGCAAGGGCACCGGGGCGGAAGTTCTGCACGACGACGTCGGCCCGCGTCGTCAGCTCGACAGCCACGGCGAGGTCGGCCGGATCAGAGAAGTCCAGCGCGATCGAACGCTTGTTGCGGTTCACCGACAGGAAGTACGTGGAGTCGCCCTCCGGGGTGGTCGGGGGCATCCAGTGCCGGGTGTCGTCGCCGAGCGGACCCTCCACCTTCACGACGTCGGCCCCGAGGTCGGCGAGCAGCATCGTGCAGTACGGGCCCGCCAGCACGCGGCTGAAGTCGGCGACGAGCAGCCCGTCGAGGGGACCGTCCGCTCCGGCTGCCGCCGCCTCGAACGTCATGTCCTCACGGTAGAGGCGGACGGACGTCGGGAGTCATCCGGACGCGCGGAGGGGGTGCTTCCTGGCCGCAGCGCCGTTCCCAGCGCCGTCCGCAGTGTCGTCCGCAGTGTCGTCGTCGGCGACGTCGAGGCCGGGCAGGCTGACGACGAAGACGGTGTCGCCGGGCTCGCTCGCGACCGACACCTCGCCGCCGTGGGCTCCGACGACGGCCGCGACGATGGCGAGCCCCAGTCCGGTGCTGCCCGCGGTGCGGGAGCGTGACCCGTCGCCGCGCGCGAAGCGCTGGAAGACGTCGGGCAGCAGGTCGGGCGGGATGCCGGGGCCGGTGTCGGCGACGCTCAGCACCGCGCGACCCCCATGATCGGCACCCTCGCGACGCACCGCGACGGTGACGTCGGTCCGGGGAGGGGTGTGCGTGCGGGCGTTGGCCAGCAGGTTGACCACCACCTGGTGCAGCCGGGCCTCGTCGCCCTCGACCAGCACCGGCTCGTCGGGCAGGTCGAGATGCCAGCGGTGGTCCCCGCCGACGGCGTGCGCGTCGCTCACCGCGTGGACGACCAGCGGGACGAGGTCGACGGGGTCATGGCCGAGCGGCCGACCCGTGTCGAGCCGGGCGAGCAGGAGCAGGTCCTCCACCAGCGTCGTCATCCGCTTCGCCTCGGACTCCACGCGGCCGAGGGAGTACAGCACGTCGGGGGAGGCCTGCGCACCGGAGCGGCGGGTGAGCTCGGCGTAGCCGCGGATGGCGGCAAGCGGTGTCCGCAGCTCGTGGCTGGCGTCGGCGACGAACTGCCGGACACGGGTCTCGCTGGCCTGCCGCGCGGTGAGGGCGGCGTCGACGTGGTTGAGCAGCTGGTTCAACGCCGACCCGACGCGTCCGGCTTCGGTACGGGGGTCGGTGTCGGCTTCGTCGACCCGCTCGGCGAGGGCGACCTCGCCGCGGTCGAGTTCGAGGGTCGCGACCCGTCCGGCGGTGGCGGCGACGCGGTCCAGAGGGCGCAGCGTTCGTCGGACGATCTGCGCCCCGACCAGACCCGCGGAGATCAGCGCGACGACGGCGACGAGCCCCTCCACGGCCGCGAGCCGCAGCAGGGTGAGCCGTACACCCGACAGCGGGAGGCCCGTGACCAGCAGATCGCCGTCCGGAGCCCGGAGCACCTGCAGGCGGTAGTCGCCGACAGCGACGATGTCCTTCGAATGCGGGTGCCCGTCGAGCGGCACCTCGGTCAGCGTGGCGACGGCGGCCGGGTCGATCGTCTGCAATCGGCCGACCTGGGTGGAGACCGCGGCGTCGGTGACCGTGCCGTTGACGATGCGCGCCCCCAGGGTCCCGGCGGCCTGCCCCGGCGCGACGACGAAGCCCGCCCCGTCGCCCTCGCGGCGTCCGGGGCGGAAGCTGTCGCGGTCGCCGTCCGGTGGTTCCTGCACGGCCATCGCCGAGCGGCCGCCCGCCGCGGCGAGCTGGGCGTCGAGGCGCCCGAGCAGGAAGGAGCGCAGCGCCAGTTCGGTCGCGACCCCGACGACGAGGCAGACCACGGCGAGCAGTCCGATCAGGGACACGAGCAACCGGACGCGCAGCGACCACGGCCGACGGAACAGGCGGTGCCGCGGGTGGGGCGCCGCCCGATCGGCGATGGTCCCTGCCATGGTCAGGCGGCCGGCTTCAGCACGTAGCCGGCGCCGCGGACGGTGTGGATCATCGGGGCGTTGCCGGCGTCGATCTTCTTGCGCAGGTAGGAGATGTAGAGCTCCACGACGTTGGACTGGCCGCCGAAGTCGTAGTTCCACACCCGGTCGAGGATCTGGGCCTTCGACAGCACGCGTCGCGGATTGCGCATCAGATAGCGGAGGAGTTCGAACTCGGTGGCGGTGAGCTCGACGGCGCGACCGGCCCGGTGGACCTCGTGGCTGTCCTCGTCAAGGGTCAGGTCGCCGACGGCGAGCAGCGCGCTGGACTGGACCGGGGTGGCCCCGGCCCGGCGCATGAGTCCCCGCAGCCGGGCGACGACCTCTTCGAGGCTGAACGGCTTGGTGACGTAGTCGTCGCCCCCGGCGGTGAGCCCTGCGATGCGGTCCTCGACCGCATCGCGCGCGGTGAGGAACAGCACCGGGACGTCGGAGGCATCGGTGCGCAACCGGCGCAACACCTCGAGGCCGTCGATGTCGGGCAGCATCACGTCGAGCACGACCGCGTCGGGGCGGAACTCCCGAACCGTGCGTACGGCGTCGAGGCCGCTGTTCGCGCTGCGGACGTCCCAGCCCTCGTAGCGCAACGCCATGGTCAGCAGCTCGGCGAGGGTCTGCTCGTCGTCCACGACCAGCACCCGCAGCGCCCCACCGTCGGGGCGGCGCATGTCGGCCGCGTCGCCGGTGCCCGGATGTGCGCTCGGTACGGCCATTCCACTCACGCCTGTTCCGCTCAGCACCTGGGTCATGGACCCTACTGTCGGCTCTCGGGCTGTGACACACCTCGCGGTTGTCTGTGTGCCTGCTGTGAGCCTGTCCAACCGGCCCGCCACAGGTCGAGGTCGTCGACGGGCAGGGCCGGCGAGAACAGGAAGCCCTGCGCCTCGTCGATCCCCAGCTCATCGAGCAGCTCCAAGGCCTGCTCGGACTCGACGCCCTCGGCGACCGTGCGCAGCCCGAGCCGTCTCGTCACGAAGGCGATCGAGCCGACGATGGCGACGTCCCGCTCGTCGGTGTGCAGGTTGCGGACGAAGGACCGGTCGATCTTGACGACGTCGACGTCGACGTCCTTCAGGTAGCTGAACGAGGCGTAGCCGGTGCCGAAGTCGTCGATCGCCAGCCGGAAGCCGGCAGCGGCGCAGGCCGAGACGCCGTCCCGCGCCCGCTGGTTGAGCAGTCCGGATTCGCTGATCTCCAGTGTCACCTCGTGGCAGGGCACGCCCTCGACGGCGAAGCGCGCCTTGAGTTGGTCGGCCACCCCGACCTCGGCCAGCACGGGCGTCGCCAGATTGATCGAGATCGGGAACGGCCGGCCCTGCGCGGCCCAGTGCGCGTAGTCGGTCGCGGCGGTCTCGACCACCCAGTAGGTCAGCGGCACGATGAGACCGCTCTGCTCGGCCAGCGGGACGAACTCGCCCGGTGGCACGAGGCGGTCCCCCTGCTGCCAGCGGACGAGACCCTCGGCCAGCACCACCTCGCGGGTCCGAACATCGACGATCGGCTGCCAGTGCAGCCGTAGCTCGCCGTTGGCGATGGCTCGTCGGAGCGCGCCGAGACGCGTCAGCCGCTCGGCCTGCGGCCCGTCGACCACCTCGTCGAAGACGCAGACCCCCTCGCCGGTCTGCTTCGCCCGGTACATGGCGAGGTCGGCGCGGCGCATCAGATCGGCGGGCTCGTCGGTCGGCCACACGAAGGCGATGCCGACGCTGCCGCCGAGGTGCACCGGCTGTCCGCCTGCCCACGCGGGGTTCGCCAGCAGCGCCCGCAGATCGGTGGCGAGCTCGAAGGCGGAGGGCCCGGTGTCGTCGACCAGGACGGCGAACTCGTCACCGCCGAGCCGGGCCAGGAAGGCGCCGGGAGGGATGCCGCCCTGCAGGCGTCCGGCGATCTGCCGGAGGACGGCGTCACCGGCTTCGTGCCCGAGGCCGTCGTTGACGTCCTTGAAGCCGTCGAGGTCGAGGATCAACAGCGCGCGCAACCCGCTGTCAATGCCGATGTCGGCCCGCGTACCGGTGACCCCGTCGAGGCGCTCGCGCAGCAGCGCCCGGTTGGGCAGGTCGGTGAGGCTGTCGTGGGTGGCCTGGTGGCGGAGCCGCCGCTCGGAGTTGCGCCGGTCGGCGATCTCCACCCTGGCCAGCGCCAGCAGCCGGCTGTTGTCGACCGCGAGCGCCACGTGTCCGGCGACCTGACGCATGAGCGCGAGGTCGTCGTCGACGAAAGGCTCCTGCGAGGCGTGACGCGAGACGCCGAGCATGCCGATCTGCTGACCACGGGCGCTGAGCGGCACGATGATCATGCCGGTGAGGCCGTGCCGAGCGAAGTACTCGAGATAGGCGGGATTGACGCCGACCAGGTCCGACGGCTCCAACTGGGGCCGGTAGAACGTGGCGCCGTGCTCGAGCAGCTGTCCGAGGAAGCCTTGGCCGCGCTGCATCTCGACCCCGTCACCGAGCTCCGCGAGATCCAGCCGACGGGCCTGTTCGGGATGCCAGCCGGCCACCAGCCGGATGGTCTGCACGTCGGTGTCGAGCACCCAGAGGACGCTGGTGCCGTGCAGGAGGTCCCCGACCCCCCGGGTCGCGATCTCGGGCAGGGTGGAGAAGTCGTCGGTGGCGAGCGCGAGCTGGCCGACCAGGTCGTCGAGCCGCGGTCGAGCTCTGAAGGTGCTGCCGCGCGCAGCGTCGTCGGCCACTGCATCGCCTCCAGTGGGGCTCCGCCGGCACGTTTCTCGGCCGCGGTTCGCGTCCACCATGCCATCGGCGGCTCGTCAGGGTTCGAAGCGGTAGCCGAGCCCGGGCTCGGTGACGAGGAACCGCGGGTGTGCCGGGTCGGCCTCCAGCTTGCGCCGCAGCTGGGCCATGTAGACCCGGAGGTAGTGGGACTCGGTGGAGTAGGCGGGCCCCCAGACCTCCTGGAGCAGCTGTTTCTGAGCGACGAGCTTGCCGGGTCGCTGCAGCAGGGCTGTCAGCAGGTGCCACTCGGTGGGGGTCAGCCGGATGGCGCCACTCGGGCCGGTGACGGTCGAGGCGCTGAGGTCCACGACGACGTCACCGAGGGCGACGCTCGCCTGACCCTCGACGTCGGACGGTGCGGCCCGGCGCAGCGCGGCCCGGATGCGGGCGAGTAGCTCGTCCATGCCGAAGGGCTTGGTCACGTAGTCGTCGGCACCCGTGTCGAGGACGGCGACCTTGTCGTGCTGCCCCTCCCGGGCCGACAGGACGACGATCGGGACGGCTGTCCAACCACGGAGCCCGGCGACCACGTCCAACCCGTCCATGTCGGGCAGTCCGAGGTCGAGCACGACGAGGTCCGGCGGGGTGCGGGCGGCCTCGGCCAGCGCGTCCGCACCGGTCGCGGCCGTGTGCACCTCGTAGCCACGGGCGTGCAGGTTGATCGCGAGCGCCCGGACGAGTTGAGCCTCGTCGTCGACGACGAGGATCCGGGTCATCCGCGCACCACTTCGCCCGGAGCCGCGGCGGTCTGAGCAGTCGGAGCCAGCGGCAGCCGGACCGAGACGGTCAGGCCACCACCCGCTGTCGGCGAGGCGGAGATGCGCCCACCCATGGCATCGACGAACCCGCGGGCGAC
>JAVEDQ010000533.1 GCA_030840885.1 Frankiaceae bacterium | reverse complement strand
AGTGCTGACGCGCCGGATCTCAGCGGAACGGGTGCCCGCGTGAGCGGCCCGTTCGGCCTCGACCCCTTCCTCGTCCGGGCGCTGCTCGAGATCGTGCTCGCCGCGACGCTGTGCGCGCTGGTCGGGGTGCTGGTCGTGCTGCGCCGCCTGGCGTTCTTCACGATGGCCCTGACCCACGCAACCTTCCCGGGGGTGGTGCTCGCCGGCCTGTTCGGCGTCAGCCTGCTGCTCGGCGGGGCTGCCTTCGGCGTCCTGGTGGTCGCCCTGCTGACGGTGCTGTCCCGCCGGGCGCGGACCGACGACGCCAGCGTCACCGGCGTCCTGCTCGCCGGCGGCTTCGCGGTCGGGGTGCTGCTCCTGTCGTCGCAGGACGGCTTCAGCCGCGACCTCTCCTCCTACCTCGTCGGCTCGATCGTCACGGTCCGGCCGGCCGACGTCGCCGTCACCGCCGTCACGTTGGTCGTCGCCGTCCTGGTCCTCGCCGTCACCGAGAAGGAGATGGTGCTCGTGGCCTTCGACCGGGCCGCGGCGGAGGCCTCCGGCCTACCGGTCCGTCGCCTCGACCTGCTGCTCCTGCTGCTGATCGAGGCTGCGGTGGTCACCTCGGTGCCTGCTGTCGGCACCCTGCAGTCGGTCGCGTTGATCGTGGCCCCGGCGGCCACGGCCCGGCTGTGGGTCTCGTCGGTGCGGGCCATGACGGTGCTCGCCGTCGCGATCGGCGCCGGCAGCGGGGTCGCCGGACTGCTGATCTCCCGCGCCGTCGACGTCGCGGCCGGCGGGACCGTCGTGCTCGTCCTCGCCCTGCTTTTCTTGGTGTCGGCGCTGCTGTCGGCGCTGCTGTCGAGGCTGCCGTCAGTGCTGCCGTCAGCGCTGGTGGCGGGCCAGGTGCGCGGCGAGAGCCTTCAGTCGTCGTGACGTCTCGAACCGGAACGCGCGGAGCGCGATCGGTTCGATGAGGCGCGCCAGCCACGCCGGCCGGCACGTGAAGGTGAGCGTGTAGACGAGCTCGCTCGTCCTTTCTCCGCGCGCGACGTGCCGGATCGAAGCGGCCCACCTGTCGAAGAACGGCGGGCGCCCGACGAGCACCACCGCGGCGAGCTCGGGCCGACGGAAGGTGACGTAGCGGGTGCGGAAGCTCAGGCCGCCCAGGCCCCACCGGGCGGAGCACACCGCCTCCACCCCGGTGGCCGGCGCGGCGTCATCGACGGTGTAGGCGCTGCGCAGCAGCGTGTCCCAGGTCAGCCGGCGGTGGTAGTCGTGGATCAGGTCGAACGCCTGCTCACGTCCGACGGGCACCACCTGACGGACGACGGCGTGGGCGGTCACACCAGAACCCGCGTGCCCGGCGGGAGGGCGCCCGCCGGCCAGGTGGCGGGGTCTCCTGGGGGTTGGCGGAGCCGGTGCTCGGGCGCCCGCGGCAACCGGGCGAGGATCTCGCGCAGCGGGGTGTCGTCGAGCTGGCGCCGCATCGACTGCCGGGCCTGTTCGAGCACGGCGTGACGTCGCGCGGTGCTCATGACGTTGCCGCGCATGTGCTCGAGGTCCTCGGCGAGCGCCTGCAGCAGCACGACCTCCGCGCCGCTCTCCCGGACGCGGCGGGCCTCCCAGCCGAGCCGTCGCCCGGCGGACCGGCGCAGCGCCCCCGTCAGGCGGCCCTTCCCGGCCTTGACCAGCTCCTCCGGCCGGCTCGACATCGGGTTGAGGCAGATGACGAGGTCGAACCGTTCCCGGGTCACGGTGTCGAGGTTGGAGATCGACCAGGCACCGCCGTCGACGTAGACCCGGCCGTTGATCACCTGGGGGCGGTAGAGGCCGGGCACGGCGCACGACGCCGAGACCGCGTCGGCGAGGTCCGCAGGTGGCGCGTCGGGGCGACCGAAGCAGACCCGGCGCCCGGTGGCGTAGTCGATCGCGACCACCCACAACGGGCGGTCCGCCCACCCGGACGGGACGACGGTGCGCACGGTGTCCTTCAACGGCGCCGAGCTCATGACCCCGCGCGGCACCCACGCCGACAGGGCTGCGGCCAGCCGCTGGCCACGGGGGCGCCGCAGCGACGCCCGGCCGAGCGCGAACGATCCCGGCACCGGGCGCGGCCACCCGGTCGGGCGAAGGATGCCACCGGCGGAGCGGTCGGCCTGGTCGGTCGGACGCCCGTTGGCGTCGACGAGGCCGGGGAAGTTGGCTCCGCCGGAATGCGCCGCCATGAACCACGGCGGCACGCCGCTGGCCAGCAGCGCCCCGATCATCGAACCGGCGGAGGTCCCGACGATGAGATCGGCCGACGCCGGGTCCCAGCCGGTCTCCTCGGCCAGTGTGGCGAGCGATCCGGCGAGCCAGGCCCCGCCCAGCAGGCCGCCGGCGCCGAGGACGAGGCCCACCCGGAGCGGACGGTCCGGTGCTGCTGGCATGGCTCGTCCTCACGTCGGGGTTGTTGCCCGAATTGTGCACCGCGCCGTCCTTGACCCGAACGGCCCATGCCGCGCCGCGGGGCTCAACCGCGCCCACCGCAAACCGATAGGAACCGGGGACGGGACGGGAGGTGACCGATGGACGGGGTGACCGACGCCGGTCTGCGCATGCAGCAGATCGCGGCGCAACTCGCGGCCCTGCGTACCGGCAGGCCTCCTGCGACGTCCGCCCCCGACTCGGCCAGCTCGACACCCTCCGCCGCAGCGACGGCTATGACTGGCGCCGGCGCCGGCGCCGGCGCCGGCGCGGCGTCTGCGACAGCTCCTGC
>JAVEDQ010000526.1 GCA_030840885.1 Frankiaceae bacterium | reverse complement strand
CCTCGACGGTGCTGCGCGCGACGCAGTTCCACGAGTTCGCCGGTCAGCTGCTCGCCCGGTCGCCAGGCCCCGTCGCGTTCGTGCCGCGGATGCGCGCGCAGCCCGTCGCGGCACGCGAGGTGGCCGCGGCCCTCGTCGACCTGGCGCACCGTGCACCCACGTCGGCTGTGCTGGAGCTCGCCGGTCCCGAGGTGCACGAGATGCCCGACCTGGCCCGCCGCTGGCTCCAGGCGCAGGGCAGCCGTCGCCGCGTCGTTTCGCTCCCGGTACCGGGCAAGGCGGGTCGCGCCATGGCGAACGTCGGACTGCTACCCGAGGCGCCGGACCTCTGGGGCGAGCAGACGTTCGACGCGTTCCTCGCCGCCGGACCGCCGGTCCTGTGAGTCCGCCGGTCCGGTGAGTCCGCCGGTCCCGCAAGTCAGAGCAGCCGCACCGGCCATCGCTCGGGGTCGCGCACGTCCGTGCCCTCGGCGAGCCACTTCTCCTGCAGCGCCGCGGCGCCGTGGATCCGCTTGTAGGCAGCTTCCTCCGGCATCAGCGGCAGGACGGGCAGGAACTGCACCGGGGCGGCGTCCGGGAACGCGTCGCCGAGGTCGAGGTCGGGGATGAGCCCGCCCGGCTCGGCCACCAGCACCGCCTGCGCGCGGCCGTCCCGCCAGAGCGGATCGCCGACGTCGAGGCTCGCCCCCGGGCTGACGATGACGCCCTCCACCGTGGGCGACGACGCGAGCGCGGCCAACGGGCGCAGCACCTCGTCGTGCAGCCCGTGCAGGGAGAGCACGAGCTCAGCGCGTGGTCCGGAGGTGTCCACCACGGCACTGGTGGCCGACGTCATCGGCTCCCGGGACATCCCGACCGTCACGTAGCGGACAAGGCCCTCCGGGTCGGGTCCGAACCGCAGGACGTCGACACGGCCGGCTCCGAGGAAGGTGACCCCCGCCCGGCCGGAGTCCTTTCCGAGCACGGTGAGAAGGTGAGCCTCGACGAGGGCGAGCGCGGTGTCCGGCGATGCGGATCGTCCGGCGGCAGGTTCGTGGGGCACCACTCGAGTCTGCCGGTCGTTGTCCGGGTGCGCCGGAGCGCGTCGTCGGGCAATCCGCGGCGAGATGTACCCGCGGTGTGATGAGGTCGGGCGAGGATCAGCAACGGCGGGCGAGATCAGCGGCAACGAGCTGCGCCAGCTGCACGGTCGGAGAAGGAGCAGGCATGGGCCAGGTCTTGTCCAAGGGTGGCAACGCCCCGCTCGGCGTGCCGCAGGTGGTCGTCGAGGTGTCCTCGAGCACCCTGATCGACCTCGCTGCGCTGCTGGTCACCCAGACCGGCAAGGTCCGGAACGACAACGACTTCATCTTCTACAACCAGCCCCATGGGCCGGGCGTGCAGCTGCGACCCCCGTCGACGCTGAGCATCGATCTCGGCGGCGTTCCCGCGGAGATCGAGAAGATCGTGCTGACCGCCAGCCTGGACGGCAGCGGCCCCGCGAGCTTCGGTGCCGCCGGCCCCGTGTCGGTCGCCGTCAAGGGTGGTTCGGGCGAGGACCTCGCGAGCTTTGCGCCCACCGGGCTCGGTCCGGAAACCGCACTACTGCTCGTCGAGGTCTACCGCCGGCAGGGCGCCTGGAAGGTGCGGGCGGTCGGCCAGGGCTACGCGACCGGCCTCGCGGGCATCGCGACGGACTTCGGCATCTCCGTCGACGACTCCCCCGCCCCGGCCTCCAGCCCGACCCCGCCTCCGCCTCCGCCGCCGCAGCAGCAATGGGGCCCGCCTCAGCAGCAGCAACCCCAGCAGCAATGGGGCCCGCCTCCCCAGCAGCCGCCGCAGCAGTGGGGTCCGCCGCCGCAGCCCCAGCAACAGCAGTGGGGTCCGCCGCCGCAGCAGCCCCAGCAGCAGGGTTGGGGGGCACCGCCCCCGCCGCCTGCGCAAGCACCCGCCGGCGGCATGGTGAACCTGGACAAGGGCCGGGTGTCGCTGGCCAAGGGCCAGAGCGTCTCGCTGGTCAAGACGGGCGCCCCGCCGCTCACCCGCGTCCGGATGGGGCTGGGATGGGACGTCGGCTCCGGCGAGGACATCGACCTCGACGCCTCGTGCATCCTCTACGACGACCGACGCAAGGACGTCGACAAGGTCTGGTTCATGTCGAAGAAGGGCGCCCGCGGTGCGGTGCAGCACAGCGGCGACAACCTGACCGGCGCCGGTGAGGGCGACGACGAGGTCATCAAGGTCGACCTCGCCGCCCTGCCGCAGAACGTGACCGCCCTGGTCTTCACGGTCAACAGCTTCCAGGGCCAGCGCTTCACCAACGTCCGCAACGCCTTCTGCCGGCTGATCGACGACCTGACGAACCAGGAACTGGTCCGCTTCGACCTGTCGGACTCCAAGCCGAGCACCGGGCTGGTGATGTGCAAGATCCAGCGGGGCCAGCAGGGCTGGGTCATGACCGCGATCGGCGAGTTCCACGACGGCAAGACCGTGCGTGCGATGGTCGACCCGGCCAAGCAGTACCTGTAGACGTTCGAGGTAGGTCGGCCCGCTTCGGCGGGAAGACTACCGGGCATGCGGCGCCGACTCTGCCCCCTCCTGCTCGCCGTCGCCCTGCTCGCCCTCCCCGGGAGCGCAGCGGCTCATGAAGGGGCTCCCGGTCTCGTCTATGCCGTGGACGCGATCCGTCCGGCGCTCCCCGGCGGAGTCGTCGTGCAGGTGCAGTCCGGGCTGGCTGAGCAGCTGGTCGCCGCGAATCCGACGGACACGCCGCTGGACGTGCTGAGCGACCAGGGGGAGCCGTTCCTGCGCATCTCGCGGGCGGGCGTGTTCGGAAACGTGGCCAGCGCGGACTGGTGGTCGTCGAACAGTCCCACCGGTGTGCTGGACACCCCGGATGCGGTGCGACGCGACCCGCACCCCGCGACGCCGCAGTGGAGGCGGATCGGCTCCGGATCCAGCTGGGGCTGGTTCGACCACCATCTTCCACCGGCCGGCGAGGTTCCTGCCGACGTCGTCGCGCGCGCTCGGCCTGCCACGTTGCAAACCTGGTCCGTTTCGGTTCGGTACGGGGGACAGACCCATCAGATCGAGGGCAACCTCTCCTACCAGCCGATCCTCGGGTCGTTCCTGGTCGCGGCGGATCCGGCCCCGGTTGGGCTGGTCGCGACGGCGTTGCCGGGTCCGTTGCCCGGGCTGTTCCTGCAGGTTCCGCCAGGGCTCCGGCTCACCGTGCTCGGGCGCGACGGCGAGCCCTTCGCGCGGTTCACCGGCGATGCCGTGCAGCTGAACCAGCGCAGCCGCACCTACGTGGAGGACCGCACCGCACGCGGCCTTCCCGCGGGGGCTCCCGGCGCCCCGCCGCTATGGGGAGCGCCGACTTCCGGCAGCACGCTCACCTGGCTCGACCAGCGGTTGCAGTTCCCGACAGAGTTGCCGCCAGAGCGGTTCGTGCACGCCGCGGCACCGGTGGTGGTCGGCGACTGGTCCATCCCGCTCCGCCTCGATACGGGCGAACAGCGGCTGCGCGGCACGATCAGCTGGCAGCCGGTACCCGGCACGACCGCGCAGGCCGCAGTCACCGAGCCGCGAACGGGAA
This sequence comes from Frankiaceae bacterium, assembly GCA_030840885.1. GTDB lineage: Bacteria > Actinomycetota > Actinomycetes > Frankiales > Frankiaceae > JAVEDQ01. Next base: position 2,993 of record JAVEDQ010000526.1, on the reverse strand, counting down.
GCCGCTGGCCGTACGCGCTGCTGGCGCTCTTGCTGGTGCCGGCCGGTTGGCTGATCGCGCGCACCCGACGGAGCAGGGCTCGACGGGCGAGCCACTGACTGTCAGCCGACGACCTATTTAGCAGCCACTGCAGAAATCAATATAATTCAATAGAATCCGGACAAGTCGGTGTACGACTGGACGACGCCGGGCACCGGAGGTTGGGAAACGCACACGCGTTGCACCTCCGTTGAGATGCTCGGGGTCCGCCATGTTCCGTCGCACGACGTATCTGCTCCCACTGGCGTTGACGGCCGGTCTGGCCGTGCCGACAATTCTCGGCTCGCCGAGTTCGGCGCTGGCGGCCGCCGCCAATCCCTCGGTGACCGGCCAGTTTGCGGCACCGTTCCAGGAGCCGGGCCGAGCCTGCACCATCGAGTCGGGCCCGAAGTGCGTCCCGGCCGGCGTCAGCGTGGTCGTGCTGCCCAACGGAAAGATCGTCTACTGGGACGGCCTCGAAGGAATGGACGACGCCCAGATCGTCCTGACCGACTTCGCGAGAACCGCGCGGAACAGCCAGAGCCGGCTGATGGACCTGCGCGGACCGACCTGGTCGACTCCCACCCCTTACGACGGCGGCGCGAACCCGAGCGGCAACAACAACCAGTACCTGCCGGGCGTCCCGCACGACAACACGAACAAGAGAAACGACGGCGACCTGTTCTGCTCCGATCAGGTGCTGCTCTCCGACGGTCGTGTCCTGGCAGCAGGGGGCACCGCGTACTACTTCGAGCCGGGGTTCGCCAATACCGGAGCCACCGAACTCGAGGGCTTGAAGAACAGCCGGATCTACAACCCGTCCACCAACCGCTGGACCCAGTCCGGCTCCATGCATTACGGCCGCTGGTACCCGTCCATGGTGACGCTCGCCAACGGCAGGGTGCTGGTCACCAGCGGCGTTACCAAGCTGTTCAAGCCCATCTACCCGAACCGCCCGACCGACAGCGGCGCCAACGTCCGGCAGACCGAGACCTACAACCCGGCCACCGGCCAGTTCAGCACCAACCCGCCGAGCGCCAACAAGTCGCTGCCGCTCTACCCGCGACTGCACCTGCTGCCCGACGGCAAGGTCTACTACGACGCCGGCGGCCAGACCTTCAACCCCCAGGGGGAGGCGGTCGACGAGGCGACCTGGAACACGACCAGCGTCTACGACCCGGCAAAGCAGAACTGGACCGATATCGGCGTGCCGCAGGTCGGCCCGCTGCCGGGTTTCCGAGGCTCGGCGTTCAGCCAGATGCTGCAGCTGAAGCCGCCGTACAACAAGGCGCAGTTCCTGTCCGCCGGCGGTGTCTACGGCACAACCCCCGGCACCTACCTGCCCACCGACTCCAGCACGCTGAACACGGTGACGATCCGCGGAAAGCGGGACGTCTTCAAGACCGAGCAGACCGGCAACTTGAACCAGCCGCGCTGGTACGGAACCGGCGTCACGCTGCCCACCGGTGAGGTCCTGCTCTTCTCCGGCGCCACCCGGGACGAGACCAACTTGCCGGGCAGCGGCAACCCGATCCGTCAGGTCGAGATCTACAACCCGATGACGAGGACGTGGAGCAACGTGGCGACGGCGAGCCACGGCCGGACGTACCACAACAGCGCCACGCTGCTGCCCGACGGCCGGGTGCTGTTGGGTGGGCACGCTCCGCTGGGCACGCTCTACATCAGCAACCGGATCGGCGACGTCACGAAGAAGTTCGGGTTCTCCAAGCCGGAGCCGGACCCGACGTTCGAGCTCTACTCGCCGCCGAACCTCTTTTACGGGAGTCGCCCGGTGATCACCTCTGCCCCGGCCACCGTGCAGTACGGGCGCACCATGCGTATCGGCGTCACCGATCCACGCAAGATCTCCTCCGTGGTCCTGGTGCGCAACACCGCAATCACGCACCTGGTCGACGGTGACCAGCGCTCGGTCGCGCTGAAGGTGGTCTCCCGCGACGCGCAATCGGTGACGGTGCAGACCCCGCCGCGCGACGCGGTCGCTCCGAACGGCCCCTACATGCTGTTCGTCAACAAGCGGACGCCGAAGGGTCAGACCCCATCGGTCTCCCGCCAGGTGTTCGTCGGTAGCCACGTGGGTGCCGCCCAAGCCGCCGCCCTGCAGCAGCAGGGGGCCACGCAGACCCGCGCCGAACTGGCCGCCCCCGCCACCGCGACGTCAGCCGCCGACACGGAGCCGATCATGCTGGGGCCGTCCTCCTCGTTCGCCACGTCCTCCTCGTTCGCCACGTCTTCCGCGTGGCACCGGATGCTGGTTGGCAGTGTGGCGGGGGGCGGGATGGCGCTCACGCTCGCCGCCACCGACAGTCTGGTCACCCGGGGCAGGCGGCGGCAGCGGCTGGGGACCGCCTGAGCCGACCGGTCGGCCCGTGCCGGCGAGGATGCGACTCGGCCCAGCCGGTCCAGCAGCTCCGCTTGAGCTGGGTTACGGCGGGTCTCCTCAGTGAATCTTGCCGGCGTCCACATCAGGGACGTTGGCGGCGAGAGTTGGTGGGCGTGGTCCCGCTGGGGGCTTTGCCCGCCGAGGCAGACGAACGAGGCCTGAGCTTCGAACCCGGGCCGCGTTGCGTGGAACCGGACGCCTACAGGAACGCCGGGGCCGAAGTTCCCGAACGCCAAGCTGCGTACGGATGCCGGAAACCCTGCTGCACCGGGTAGTTCGATGCAACCGAGCGACTATCTAAGGGAGTTGACCCGGTGATGGTCACCCCCACTCCTAATCTCAGGATGACGACGCTGAGTAAACCGAGAACCACCCTCGCTGAGGTCGATCTCGTACGGCTGTCCGTCGAGTCCGAAAGAGAGAGTCTCGACGGCCTCACTCTCACCGTCGAGGTCGTGGGTCATGAGGACGATGGTCCGAGATGCCGTACGTCCGATTCCATCATCCCGCCTATTGCCCCACCCTGAGACAGGCCCATTATGGGGCCTGCCTCAGCAACATGCTCGTTCCGCCT
>JAVEDQ010000445.1 GCA_030840885.1 Frankiaceae bacterium | reverse complement strand
GATAGGTCATGTCGTCGGCTGCCGCCGGCCCGCAGATCACGGCGAGCATGAGCGCGGCGTCGCGTACCGACCGGGCGAGCGGTCCGTCCACCGACAGGGTCTTCCACCCCTTGAAGCCCGGCTCCTTCGGGACGAGCCCGAACGTCGGCTTGTGCCCCACCACGCCGCAGAACGACGCAGGGATGCGGATGGACCCGCCGCCGTCCGTACCGAGCGCGAGGGCAGTACACCCCGCGGACACCGACGCGCCCGCGCCTCCGCTCGAGCCGCCCGGTGTGCGGCGGGTGTCCCAGGGGTTGCGGGTGAGGCCGAACGGGAGGTTGTCGGTGTACCCCCGGTAGCAGAACTCCGGGTTGTTGGTCTTGCCGACGACGACCGCGCCCGCCGCCCGCAGCCGGGCGACCGGCACCGCGTTCTCGGGCGGCACGAAGTCGCGGAGCGCCAGCGACCCGTTCGTGGCCGGCGTGCCGGTCATCCAGATGTGGTCCTTGATCGAGACGGGTATGCCGAGCAGTGGCGGCAACGAGCCACCGCCACGGACGGCTTCGTCGGCGGCACGCGCCGCTGCCAGCGCCGGCTCGTCGAGCACCACCGTGAACGCGTTGAGGACCGGTTGGGTCTCATGGATGCGATCGAGCGCCTGCGCCACCACGTCGATGGCCGAGACCCGCCCCGCCGAGATGTCGTCGGCGGTCTGCCAGGCGTCGGCGACGCCGAACTCCACGGTCAGTACGCCTCGTCGGGCCGCGCATGGTGGCGTGCGCGCTCCTCGAGCTCTTTCGCCTCTTCGTTGGCGATCCGGGTCTCGCCCTCGACATCGATCGACTGGCCGAGGAAGTAGTACAAGATCCCGGCGACGGGCAGACCGACGAACATCGAGATGTCTCCGTGGTTCAGGGCATGCGCGACCCAGCCGACGTACCGCGTGGTGTTGAAGAAGGGCAGCATTGCCGCGAAGCCGACCAGATAGGAGATGATCCCGCGCCAGCCCCATCGGCCGTACATGCCGTGGGGGTTGAAGATCTCGCCGATGGCGTAGTGCCCGCGGCGGACGACGTAGTAGTCCACGAGGTTGACGGCCGTCCAGGGGATGAAGAGGTACAGCACCAGCAGGAGGAAGTCCTCGAAGTTCGCGAGGAAGTTGTCCCCGATGAGCAGCGCGGGAATGATCGACAGCACCGCGGTCAGGGTGATCGTGACGATCCGAACTGTCGCCGTCGGGCGTACCTTGCTGAAGGAGTCGATGGCGCTGATGAGCGTCAGGGAGCCGCCGTACATGTTCAAGGCCGTGATCGAGACGAGTCCCAGCGTCGAGAAGAGCAGCAAGATCGTCCCGAAACTGCCGAACACGCGGTCTGCCGCGGAGCTGAGCGCCGGGATGGTATCGAAGGATGGGCCGATCCAGGCGGCGAGGGCCGCCCCGAGGCACATCAGCCAGATGGCTCCCAGAGCCGAACCCCAGTAGGTCCAGAGGAACGTCTTGCGCACGGTCACGTCCGGCGGCAGGTAGCGAGAGTAATCGGAGACGTAGATCGCCCAACTGATCTGGTAACCGGCCACACCACCGAACTGGATGAGGAACGGCGACCACTTGAAGCTGCCTAGGTCGAAGGCGCCGGCCGGATAGTGCAAGCTGAAGACCGAAACGGTCAAGACGCCGAAGACCACGAGAAAACCCAACGCCAGCCACCGCTCCACCCCGTGAATAAGGTCATAGCCGACGAGGGCGACCACTGCGGCCCCAATAGTGGCCACGACCGTCCAGAACTTGATGCTGCCGTGCACTGTGGTGTGCAGCGCGTCACCGGCCAGGATCGTGTTGAAGATGTTGAATCCGGCGTACTGCAGGTAAGCAAACGCCCAGACGAGCAGTGCACCGATGTACCCGAACTGCGGCCGGGACTGGATCATCTGCGGCAGTCCGAGCTGCGGTCCCTGGGCCGAGTGGAACGCCATGAAGAACGTGCCCACGAAGACACCGGACACGATGGCGATCAGGGACCAGATGAGGTTCCCACCGCTGAGGACGGACGCGGTGCCGACGGCGAGGGTGGCGATCTGGGCGTTGCTCATGAACCACAAAGGTCCTTGGCTCCACACCTTCCCGTGTCGCTCGTTGAGCGGCACGTAGTCGATCGACCGGACCTCGACACCCGCGATACGCGACGGGTTGGACGTGTCAGTCGCCATGGTTCCTCCTCGTGGATATGGACATCACCGAGAGCAGCTCGAACGCGACATGGGACGCCGCGATGCCGGTGAGCTCCGCATGGTCGTACGCCGGGGCCACCTCGACGATGTCAGCGCCCACGACGTGCAGATCCGCCAGCGCCCGCAGGAACGCGAGCAGCTCGCGGGACGTGAGCCCGCCGGCCTCGGGCGTTCCCGTGCCCGGTGCATGGGCCGGGTCGAGCACGTCGATGTCGACGGACACGTACACGGGTGCATCGCCCAGTCGTTCGCGCATGCGCTCCACCGCGGCGACCAGGCCGCGTGACTCGACCTCGACGCAGTCCACGGTGGCGAAGCCCAGCCGC
>JAVEDQ010000442.1 GCA_030840885.1 Frankiaceae bacterium | reverse complement strand
GCGAGGAGGGAGTTGAACCCTCACGTCCTTTCGGACACACGGACCTGAACCGTGCGCGTCTGCCATTCCGCCACTCGCCCGAATGACCTGTCGAAGTTACCAGAGCAGCCCGGGCGGGCCGGCGCGGAGCACGACCCGCACCCGCGGCACGCAGGGCCGAGGTGGGGCCGACGTGTCTGTGCCAACAGCCTGCCCATGGGACGTTTTGCCCTGCGGGAACACCGGGCACCTGCAACGGGAAGAGGGTCGGGGGGTCGGCCACGCCGGGGTTGGCCGACAGGTGCGCGCCGTCTGGTGGGGGACCTGCTCGTCCACAACGACGACGCCGAAGCCGACCCGACCGGGCACATAGGATCTCCCCACCCCGGACCAGGGCCGACAACGGCGGAAGGAGACGAGACGTGGGCGTCATGCAGCGTTTCGAGCGCCGCCTCGGTGGGCTGGTCGAGGGAGCCTTCGCCAAGGTGTTCAAGGGCGGGGTGGAGCCCGTCGAGCTCGCGGGTGCGCTGGCGCGGGAATGTGACGACCGCAAGGCCGTGAGCGCGACCCGGAGCCTGGTCCCCAACGAGTTCACGATCGCGCTCTCCGACCAGGACTACCAGCGCCTGGCCCCGTACAGCGACGCCCTGGGCGAAGAGCTCGCGACGCTCGTGCGGGAGCACGCCGCAGAGCAGCGCTACACCTTCGTCGGCCCCGTGCTCGTCCGCCTGACGCACGACGACGAGCTCGCCCTGGGGATCTACCGCGTCGACAGCTCGGTCGGGTCCACCCCCGGGTTGAGCGGCCCCGGTGCGGGTCGGCACCCGTCGGGCGACCGTTCCCAGGAGTCGAACGGCCGGCCACGCCTGGTGCTGACCAGCGGCGGCAGCGTCCGCGCCGGCACCGCGGCCGCCGCAGGGGCGGAAACCGAGTACTCCCTCGACCGCGAGCTGGTGGTCATCGGCCGTGGTTCCGAGGCCGACCTGCGCCTGTCCGACACCGGCGTCTCGCGCCGCCACGGGGAGATCCGTCAGATCGGCGACAGCGAGCACGCCTACCGCGACCTCGGCTCGACCAACGGGAGCAAGGTCAACGGCAAGGCTTCGACGCCTGCCCATCCTGTACGGCTGCGGGACGGTGACCGCATCCAGCTCGGCAAGAGCTCGCTCGTCTACCGCAAGGACGAGACGCCTCGTTCCTCCGGCGGCAGGCAGGGCGGCGAAGGTTCCGGCGCGTCCGATGAGGCGTGAGACGCCGACGGCCTGTGATGTGTGATCGTGGGCTGTGTGATCGTGCCGACCGTCCGCTGCTGCGTCGTCCTCTCCCGGGGCGCCGCCCGATGACCCGCGCCCGATGAACGAAGCTGCCTACCTCGCCGTCCGGCTCGCCTTCCTGACGTTGCTCTGGCTTTTCGTGCTCTCCGCCGTCCGGGCCGTGCGGGCCGACCTGTTCGGGCCGACCCGGCGCCAGCAGCGGCGCTCCCCGGTCGCACGTCCTCCGGCACCCCCGCCGCCGCCGCGCTCCTCTCGCCGGCAGCGGGCGGCGAGCAAGCTCGTGGTGACAGCCGGCGGCCTCCGGGGCACCACCATCCCGCTGGGGACCAGTGCGGTGACCATCGGGCGGGCCGGTGACTCGACGCTCGTCCTCGAGGACGACTTCGCCTCCGCGCACCACGCCCGGCTCATCCCGGCTGAAGGCCAGTGGCTGGTCGAGGACCTCGGCTCGACCAACGGCACCTACCTGGACCGCACCAAGATCACCCGACCGACCCCGGTGCCGCTCGGGGCGCCCGTGCGCATCGGGAAGACCGTGATGGAGCTGCGGCGGTGACCTTCCGACTCCGCTACGCCGTCCGGTCGCACGTCGGCAACGTCCGCGAAGGCAACGAGGACTCCGCCTTCGCGGGTTCGCGCCTGGCCGTGGTGGCCGACGGCATGGGGGGTCACGCGGCGGGTGAGGTCGCGAGCTCCGCGGCCATCTCGGCCCTCGCGCACCTCGACGAGGACGAGGTGAGCGTCGACCTGCTCGACGCCCTCGCCGTGGCGGTGCAGGAGGCCAACGACCAGCTGCGCGAGATGGTGGACGCCGAGCCCGGCCTCGACGGCATGGGGACGACGCTCACCGTGCTGCTCGCCTCCGGGAGTCGGCTCGGCGTGGCCCACGTCGGCGACAGCCGCGCCTACCTGCTGCGTGATGGCGAACTGACGATGGTGACGCACGACCAGACGCTGGTGCAGCGGATGGTCGACGAAGGTCAGATCACGCTCGAGCAGGCCGCGCACCACCCCCGGCGTGCGCTGCTGACCCAGGCCCTCGACGGCCGGGACGGTGTCGAGCCCGACCTCTCGCTGCGCGAGCTCCGCCGGGGCGACCGCTACCTGCTCTGCAGCGACGGCCTGTCCGGCGTGGTCCACGAAGAGACGATCGCCGAGACGCTGCAACTGCCCGACTCCGACACCGCCGCCGAGCGGCTCATCGAGCTGGCGCTCAAGGGCGGCGGGCCCGACAACGTCACCGTGGTGGTCGCCGACGTCGTCGACGAGGCCGCCGGGTTGTCCGACACTCCGATAGTCGCGGGTGCGGCCGCCGAGAAGGATTCCGTGCCCGGGGCAGCGCGGCTCGCGCTGAACCCGACCGGTGGGCACCTGGCCAGCGCGGCCGAGAGGGCGCGAAAGCTCCTTCCTGGTCGGCGCCGCGGCGGCAGTCCCTCGCCGGGCCTCACCGCCGACGCAGCGGAGGGCGGAGCGGGAACCGCGGTACCCGCCACCGATCCGCCCGACGAGCGCAGCGACACCACCGGGATCCACCGGATCGCGGGTGCCCCGAGCGAGGCGCCGCCGGGCGAGGGTCCCGGCGCGCGGCCCGTCGATCCGGTGGCCGACACGAATCCCCGCGGACACGAACCCGTCGTCGACGGGATAGCAGGCGGCCCCCTTCAGGTCGGGGGCAACGATGCCCCTGGGTCCGCGCCGCGAGGCGGCACCACGGGCCTGGCGCCCGATCGACCGTTGAGCCCGGACGAGCACGCGGCCGCGCACCGCAGCGGCCGGCGCCGGGGTGGGCGGCGGACCGCGGTGTTCGCCGGTGTGCTCATCGTGCTGGTGCTGGTGCTCGGCGGGCTGCTGCTGTTCGCCCGTTCGCAGTGGTACGTCGGGGAGTCGGCCGGCCGCGTCGCGCTGTACCAGGGGCTGAAATCCAAGCCGCTGGGGCTACCGCTCTCCTCCGTCGAACAGACCTACTACCCGCTGGCCTGCCTGCAGCCCGTCGACCAGACGCGCATCCGCAACGGCTACATCGCGCAGGACCGCGCCGACGCCACCCGGTTCGTCGTCGCACTGAGGGCCCTGCCGGCGGCGCCCGCGTCGCCCCGTGTCCCTCCGGACAGCCGGACCGGCACCGCGACCCCCCCGGGCGCAGCGCCGACGCTGTCCGCCGAGTGCAGCGCGGGCGGCTCGTGAGCACCCGAACCTTCCTGCCCACCCGAGCCAACCGGCGGGGTACGGAGCTCTTCCTTCTCATCTTCGCCTGCCTGCTGTCCACCGGCGCGGTGGCCGCCGTGGTGCTCGCCCACGACGGCGCCGTCACCGGCGCGGTCGCCTACTACGGCGCCGGCTTCCTGGGGCTCTACCTGCTCGCCCACCTCGCGATCCGCAAGTTGGCCCCGGCCGCCGACCCGCTGCTGTTGCCGATCATGGCGCTGATCAACGGTCTCGGGCTCGCGATGATCTACCGCATCGACCTGGCCTACGCCGACCGCGCGGAGCGCCTGGGCAAGTCGGCGCCGAGCCAGTACGCCCCGCAGCAGCTCATCTGGACGCTCGTCGCGGTGATCATCGTGATCGTCGTCCTGCTGCTGGTCCGCGACCACCGGGTGCTGGCCCGCTACACCTACACCGCCGGCTTCATCGGCCTGGGCCTGCTCGCGCTGCTCGCCGTCCCCGGCATCGGCCAGGAGGTCAACGGCTCGCGCATCCAGCTCCGGCT
>JAVEDQ010000032.1 GCA_030840885.1 Frankiaceae bacterium | reverse complement strand
GCGACGCTGGGAGCCGGTCGTCCTGTGCTCCCCCGCCGCCTGCTCCCGGATCGGCTGCACCTGATTGCGGCGGAGCGCGTCGGGCAGTTCGCCGATCTCCGCTACCGCGTCAGCTACCCCTGAGACGACGCCGGCCCGACCTCCGTAAGGAGACCGGGCCGACGTCGTTCAGCAACGTGGTCAGTTGTCGAAGATGACTCAGTTGTCGAAAGTGCTGGTGTCGATCACGAAGCGGTAGCGGACGTCGGAGGCGACGACCCGCTCCCAGGCCTCGTTGATCTTGTCCGCGCCGATGACCTCGATCTCGGCCCCGAGGTGGTGCTCGGCGCAGAAGTCGAGCATCTCCTGCGTCTGCGCGATGCCGCCGATCATCGAGCCGGCGAGCGTCTTGCCCCCGCCGATCAGCGAGAACGCCGAGATCGGCATGGGCTTCTCCGGCGCACCGACCTCGACCAGCGTGCCCTCGGCCTTGAGCAGCCCCAGGTAGGAGTCCATCGGCAGGTTCGCGGAGACGGTGTTGACGATGAGATCGAAGCTGCCCTTGAGGCTCGCGAAGGTCTCGTCGTCGCTGGTGGCGTAGTAATGGTCGGCCCCAAGGCGCAGACCGTCCTCCTGCTTCTTCAGCGACTGGCTGAGCACGGTGACCTCGGCGCCCATCGCGTGGGCGATTTTCACGCCCATATGGCCGAGCCCGCCGAGGCCGATGATCGCGACCTTCTTGCCGGGGCCGGCACCGAAGCGGGCGAGCGGGCTGAACAAGGTGACGCCGGCGCACAGCAGCGGGGCGGCGGCGTCGAGCTCGATGCCTTCCGGGATGCGCAGGACGAAGTCCTCGGTCACGACAATGGCGGTCGAGTAGCCACCCGCGGTGGGGTTGCCGTCGACGTCGATGGCGTCGTAGGTGCCGGTCATGCCCTTCAGGCAGTACTGCTCCATCCCGGCCTGGCAGTTCTCGCACTCGCGGCAGGAGTTGACCATGCAGCCGACGCCGACGCGGTCACCGACCTTGTGCTTGGACACCTCCGAACCGACCTCGGAGACGATGCCGGCGATCTCGTGGCCGACGACGATCGGGCGGTTGGTCGGCTCGCCCCACTCGGCACGGGCGGTGTGGATGTCGGAGTGGCAGATGCCGGCGAACTTGATGTCGATCAGCACGTCGTGCGGACCGACCTCGCGGCGCTCGATGGTGGTCGGAGCGAGCGGCTGGTCGGCGGCGAACGAGGCGTAGGCGTTGACGGTGGTCATGGGGGAGCTCCCGGAGGTCGGTTCGGCACTGCACAGCAGGGGCGGCGAACTCCGTCGTCTACCGCGGCCAGTCGGACTGGTCGCACCGCTGTCAGCGAATGGGCGCGCGTACGCGCGGCCTCGCCTTCTCTGTGCCCGATCAGCTCCCGAACTCACGCATCGGCGCAATATCGCCGCCGTGCGAGATCGGTCACCGTCATTCGCCGGCCTGCGCCCCGTTCGACGTCGGATGCGGAGCCTTCTCCACCAGCGCCAGCAACTGCTGCGCGGTCAGCGTCGGCGGCACGATCACCCGCGGGTAGCTGTGCAGCGGGTCGCTCGGGTCCTCCGGGGTGTCCAGGCCGAACGCCATCCGGTACCCGGCGCTGCGCACCTTGGGCGGCGACGAGCGATTCCAACTGCCGTAGGGGTAGGCGAAGTCGACCACGGGCCGCCCGGTGATCTGGCTCAGCTCCTCGCGGGGGGCGACGAGCTCGGTCTTGACGGCCGCTGCGTCGTACTTCGTGACCGGGTTGTGGTCGTAGGTGTGCGACCCGATCGTGACGCCGTCGGCCTGGATCTGCTTCACCTGGGCCTTGGTCATCCAGTACTGCTTGCCGAGCACGATCGTCATCGGGAAGTAGGTCGACGGGAAGCCGTACCGCTTCAGGATGGGCAGCGCCTCGGACACCTGGCTCTCCGACCCGTCGTCGAAGGTGAGCAGGACGGGCTTGGCCGGGAGCGGCGCACCGGTCGTCAGGTGGGCGTACAGCGCGTCGTCGGTGATCGGGGTGTAGCCGGCCTGCTTCAGCGTCGCGAGCTGCCGGTCGAGCACAGCCGGCGGAGTGATGATGCCCCGGTCGGACCGGCTGTCGGAGGCACGCCAGTTGCGTACCTGGTGGAAGCAGAGCACCGGCACCGTGGACCGCGCCATGATCACAGCCGGGTCGGTCGTCGCGGCCGCGGTGGTCGCCGTCGCCCCGGGGGCTTGACGCGCGGCCGACGTCGGGGAGGACGGATGAGAGCTCGTCGAGGACGACGCTCCACATCCGGCCAGCAGCAGGGAGACGGCGGAGGCGGCAAGCAGCAGCCGCCGCGGCGACGAGTGGGACACGCGTTCCTTTCGCCCCCGCGAAGCGCGGAGGACGAGGTCGATTCGTGGAGAGGTTCTCCCATCATGGAACACGACGGGTGTGACAGAAGGTACGGATAGGTGTCCCGAGCGTGAAGAATGACACGCGACGCTCCTCGCCGTCAGCGACCTCGGGAACCACCGACCACAAAGGACAGCAATGAGCCGCGGCAGCATCCTCATCACCGGCGCGAGCGCGGGTCTCGGCGCGGAGATGGCCCGCCAGTTCGCTGCGCTCGGCTACGACCTGGCCCTCTGTGCCCGCCGCAAGGACCGGCTCGAGGCGTTGCGCGACGAGATCCTCGCCGCGCACCCCGACCGGCGGGTGGAGCTCGCCGCCCTCGACGTCACCGACGACGCGGCCGTGTTCGAGGTCGTGCGCGGTGCCGCCGCCGGCTTCGGCGTGCTGGACCGCGTCATCGTCAATGCCGGTCTCGGCAAGGGTGCACCGCTCGGCACCGGCCGCTACGACGCCAACCGCGAGACCGCGATGACCAACTTCGTCGGCGCGCTGGCGACCAGCGAGGCGGCGATGGAGGTGTTCCGTCGGCAGGGCCGCGGCCACCTGGTGATGGTGTCGTCGATGTCGGCGTTGCGCGGCATGCGCAAGAGCATGACCACCTACGCCGCCAGCAAGGCCGGGGTGGCGGCGCTCGCCGAGGGTCTGCGGTCCGAGCGCGTGCCCGGCGTGGAGGTGTCGGTCGTCTACCCCGGTTACATCCGGTCGGAGATGAATTCCCACGTCGAGCAGGCGACCCGGTTCATGGTCGACACCGAGACGGGGGTCCGCGCCATGGTCGCGGCCATCGAGAAGAAGTCCGCGAAGGCCTACGTCCCGACCTGGCCGTGGGTGCCGATCAGCTACGCGATGCGTCTGCTGCCGCTCGGGATCGTCCGCCGTCTGAGCTGACCTGAGCGTGACCGGGCCGAGTTCGCCGTCAGACCTCCTCCGCCTCCCCCGCCGCGACGACGAGGCCGAGCAGGGCCGCGACGTCGGCCGGCTTGGCCGCAGGGTTGAGCAGGGTCAGTTTCAGGTGCACCACCTGCTCGGGACCGAGATCGGCCCGACCGACCACGGCGGTCCCGTCGTTCAGCAGGCGCCGGCGGATGTCGGCGTTCACCGTGTTCGCGACGGTCGGGTCGTCCGGCAGGTAACGGAAGACGACGGTCGAGAGCGTCGGTTCGGCGGCGAGCTCGAGCCGTGGATGGGCGCGGACGAGGTCCGCCGCGTGGCCGGCGAGGGCGTGGCACCGGTCGACGAGTTCGCCCAGACCTCGACGGCCGAGGGCCCGCAGCGTGACCGCGACCTTGAAGGCGTCCGGCCGTCGGGTGGTGCGCAGCGAGCGTCCGAGCAGGTCCGGGAACCCGGCCTCGGTGTCGTCTGCGGCGTTGAGGTAGGCCACTTCACGGTCCAGCGCCTGCCACGCGCTCCGCTCCCGCGTCAGGAACACCCCCGCCGCGGCCGGCTGCCAGCCGTACTTGTGCAGGTCGAGGCTGACCGAATCGGCCTCGGCGACGCCGTCGAGCAGACCGGCGAGTCGGTCGGAGAACAGCGCTCCCCCGCCGTAAGCGGCGTCGACGTGCAGCCAGAGCGGCGGACGCTCAGGACCTGCCGTCCGGGACGCCTGCCGCACGACGTCGACGACGGCGGGCAGCGGGTCGATGCTGCCGAGGTCGGTGGACCCGGCCGTCGCGACGACCGCGATCGGGACGCGCCCCTCGCGGACCTCGTCGTCGATGGCGGCGGCCAGCGCGGCGGGGATCATCCGGCTCTCGTCGTCCACGGCGACCCCGACGACGCAGTCCTCACCGAGGCCGAGGAGCGCCGCCCCCCGCTGAACGGAGAAGTGGGCGATCTCGGAGCAGAACACCACCGGCCGCCAGCCGGTGTCGCCGAGCGCCGGCAGACCGGTCAGTGACAGCTGGTGCCCGGCGGCCTGCCCGGCCCGTGTGCGGGCGAACAGCAGACCCATGAGGTTCGAGCCGGTCCCTCCGGTGGTGAACACGCCCCGGGCGCGCCGCGGGTCGTAGCCGACGAGCCGCGCCAGCCCGGCGATCACGTGTTCCTCGACGGCCGAGGCCATCGGCGCCTGGTCCCAGGAGTCCAGCGACGGGTTCAGGACGCTCACCGCGGCGTCGGCCGCCACGGCGACCGCGAGCGGCGGGCAGTGGAGGTGTCCGGCGCAGGCCGGGTCGGCCGGGTCGGCGGAGCCGGAGGCCAGCAGCGGGACGAGCGAGGCCAGGGCGTCGACGTCCCCGGTGCCGTCCTCGGGCAGCGCGGCACCGAGCGCGCCGGCCGCGGTTGCCGCGACGGCGGGGGCGCCGCCGACGGGCAACGGGCCGCCGCGCCCGATGGCTCCTGCCGCCAGACCCCGGAGGGTGCCGCCGAGCAGCCGTTCGAGGTGCGCGCGACCGGAGGCGGTGCCGGCCAGCTGTCCCTCGAGGTCGGCCGCAGCCGTGCCGCGGGGTTGCGCCGGGATGGCGCCGTCGAGCACCGTCATGCGGGACCCGTGCCGGTGCTGGTGCCCGTTCCCGTGCTGGTAACCGTTCCAGTGAAGTGCTGAGCGGCGGCGAGCGCCTCGCCGAGCCGGTCGAGGACGGTGTCGGCCTGCGCGTCGGTCATGGTCAGCGGCGGCAGGAGCCGGACGACGGCGTCGTGCCGGCCACCGAGCTCGACGATCAGACCACGCGAAAGACATTCCCGGCGCACCTGCGCCGCGAGCGCCGACGCGGGCGGCAGAGATCCGCAGGCGTCTGGCGTCCCGGCGGGGTCGACGAGCTCGACCCCGAGCATCAGACCCCGGCCACGGACGTCGCCGATGGTCGGGAACCGCCGGGCCATCTGCTGCAGCACCCCGGTCATCCGCGCACCGAGTTCGGCGGCGCGCTCGGCGAGCTGGTTCTCGGCGACGAAGCGGAGCGTCGCCGTGCCGGTCGCCATCGCCAGGGTGTTGCCGCGGAAGGTGCCGGTGTGGGCGCCGGGGCCCCAGACGTCGAGGTCCTGGTGGTAGGCGATGACCGCCAGTGGAAGGCTGCCGCCGATGGCCTTGGACATGACGACCACGTCCGGCGTGATGCCGCTGTGCTCGAAGCCCCAGAACGCACCGGTGCGGCCGACACCGGCCTGCACCTCGTCGAGGATCAGCGGGATGCCGCGCTCGGCGGTGATGCGGCGCATGGCGCGGAGCCACTCGTCGGGCGCGGGTACGGCGCCACCCTCGCCCTGCACCGCCTCCAGGATCATCGCGGCCGGCGGCAGGATCCCGCCGGCCGGGTCGTCGAGGAACCGCTCGACGTAGGTCGCGGCGATGCGGCTGCCCGCGTCTCCGCCGACCCCGAACGGGCAGCGGTAGGAGTACGGGAAGGGCAGGCGGGTCGTCTGGGTCGCCGTGGTGCCGAGCCGGGCGCGGACCTCGGTGTTGCCGGTGACGGCCATCGCCCCGGCCGTCATGCCGTGGTACGCCCCGGTGAACGCGAGCAACGACGACCGGCCCGTGGCGGTCGCGGTCAGCTTCAGCGCCGCTTCGACGGCGTCGGTCCCGGCCGGCCCGCAGAAGTGCAGCCGGGCCCGGTCGGCGAACGCCGAGGGCAGCCGCGAGAGCAGCTCCGTGGTGAAGGCGTCCTTCTCGGGCGTCGCGAAGTCCAGGGCGTGCAGCGGGACGCCGCTGTCGATGACGCGGCGCAGCGCCTCGATGACCACCGGGTGGTTGTGACCCAGCGCCAGCGTGCCGGCTCCGGACAGGCAGTCCAGGAAGACGCGGCCGTCGGCGTCGGTCACCTCCATCCCGGACGCGGAGACCGGCGCGATCCCGAAGTTCCGGGCGTAGGTGCGGGCGTTGGACTCCCGCTTCCCCTGCCGGGCGAGCAGCGCCGCACCCGGCCCCGACTCGTCCCTGGGTCGCGGGATCAACCGAGCCGCGGCCACGGCGGCGGTCGGACGGTTCTCGGCTTCGATCACGTGGGCCCCTTTGTCCATCGCAAGTGAGGGAGCCCTATCGGAGCCTGCGGTGATCGATCACCCACCGTTCGGGGGATGTGCCCCGAGGATGCCGCACGCCACTCGGTTCCGAAGCGGGTGGTAGCACAGGTGCTATCGTAGGCGGCGTGGAGACGACGGGACTTCGGGAACTGCGGCAGAACGCGAGCGACCTGATCCGACAGGTGGAAGCGGGGACCACCTTC
>JAVEDQ010000431.1 GCA_030840885.1 Frankiaceae bacterium | reverse complement strand
GGGCCGTAGTACGGCAGGATGCCGTTGGCCACGCAGGCGTCGACCATGCGGGCGACGGTGTAGTGCCAGAGGTCCTGCTGGTAGGTCGCGCGGCCGGTGGTGAGATCGTCGCCGGTCGGGTCCTGCCGGACCAGGTAACCGGGGTGCCCACCCCCGACGCGGGTGGTCTTCATGCGCCGATCGGCAGCCAGGTCAGCCGGACCGAGCGAGATGCCCTGCATCCGCGGGCTGGCCGAGCAGATCTCCTCGACGTTGATCATGCCGCGGGCGGTCTCGAGGATGGCGTGCAGCTGGATGGGCCGCGACAGCCCGGCCTTCGCCTCGAGCTGCGCGAGCAGCCGGTCCACGTAGTGGATGTCCTCGGCGCCCTCGACCTTCGGGACCATGATCACATCGAGCTTCTCACCGATGGCCGGGACCAGCCGCAGCAGGTCGTCCAGCGCCCAGGGCGAGTCCAGGCTGTTCATGCGGGTCCAGAGCTGGGTCGGCCCGAAGTCGTTCTCACTCGCGACCTTGACCAGCCCTTCGCGGGCGGCCTCCTTGTTGTCCGCCTTGACGGCGTCCTCGAGGTTGCCGAGTAAGACGTCGACCTTGGTCGCGATGGACGGCGCCTTCTCGACCATCTTCGGGTTGCTCGGGTCGAAGAAGTGGATCATGCGCGACGGACGAAACGGAGCCTCCCGCAACGGTGCAGGAGCGCCGAGCGCCAGGGGAGCGAAGAAATCCTTGGGATTACGCATCTATCTCTCTCTGACCTGTCCCGGCAGATCCGGAACGGTTGACATTCGGTGGCAGTCAGCTCAGTGCGCTGCCCCGGCATCGTATTGACCTCGTTGCGGATGACGCGCCCCTCGGTGGCGACGAGCAAGTCGAAGGGGCCGGGTCGGCGCCGTCCGGGCGGCGGAGGCGCAGCGCCACTGCGACGGGAGTTTTTCTCCCGAAGCTGGCGCAAACGGTGCATCTTCGCAGCTCGTTGCACCTGCAAGCTGCCGGATCGAGGACACGCGAGCTGCTGAGTGGGACGATATGCCCCTCCACAGTCGGTGCACTGAAGGGAACCCCCGGCGAATGACCACCATCCCGAACGACAAGCGCACGCGGCAGCTGTTCCTCGACGCCGCGATCAAACGGGCACAGGCAAGGGCACGCGAAGCGCGGCTGCAGGTCGATGCCCAGAGCGAGGACGCCGAGCAGGCCGCCGCCGCGAAGGCGCTGCGCTCCAACGGCTGGATCCCAGGTCAGCGGGCGGCCGACCCACTCAGCTGAGCGTGCGGGGCCGCCGGTCTAGCGTGCGGGCATGACCACCTCGGCGACCGCCCCGTCCGCGCACGCCGCGCCGCCACCCGGCGTCGTCGTCTTCTACTCCGACATCGGCTGCCCGTGGGCATCGCTGGCCGTTCACCGGCTCCGACGCCGACGCTCTGAGCGCGGACTCGACGACGCGGTCCGGATCGACCACCGGGCCTTCCCGCTCGAGCTGTTCAACGAGCAGGTGACCCCGAAGACGATCGTCGACTCCGAGACCGCCGTGGTCGGTTCGCACGAACCCGACCTCGGCTGGCAGCCATGGCGCCGCATGGAGCGCGAGTACCCCGGCACGACCCTGCTGCCGCTGGAGGCGGTGCAGGCCGCGAAGGCTGACTCAGTCGGCGGGCTGCGGGCCAGCGAGGACCTCGACGCCGCGCTGCGCTCCGCCTGGTACGGCGCGTCGCGCAGCATCCACCTCTACGCCGAGCTGCTCGCCGTCGCGGGAGAAGTGGCGTCCGTCGACGCCGGCGCACTCGACGGCCTGCTCCGCACCGGGGCCGGGCGCGCCGAGGTGTTCGCGCAGTGGGAGGACGCCAAGGGGGTCGCCCAGGGTTCTCCGCACCTCTTCCTCGCCGATGGGATGAGCGTGCACAACCCCGGCATCGAGCTGGAGTGGACCGCTGCGCAGGTCCACGGGATGCCCCGCATCGTGTCGGACGACCCGACTGTCTACGACGAGATCCTCGACCGCGCCGGCACGAGCTAGTCGGCCGCGGCTGCTCAGCTGCGCGGCAACCCCAGCTGCGCGGTCGCGATGTGGGCCAACACGAGTTCCTCGGCGATCGGGATGACGGTGCCGACCCGCGCGTCGCGCAGGAGCCGGGCGATCGGGTACTCCTCGGAGTAGGCCATGCCCCCGTAGGTCTGGAAGGCGCGGTCGGCCGCCTCCCACGACGCCTCGGCGGCCGCGAGCTTGGCGATGTCGGCGTCGTCCCCGGAGGGCAGTCCGGCGTCGTGCGTCCACGCCGCCTTGTAGGTCATCAGCCGGGCCAGTTCGGTGCGCGCCTTGACCCGCGCGAGCGGGAAGGCGACGGCCTGGTTCGCGCCGATGGGACGGCCGAAGACCTCGCGTTCCCGGGCGTACCCGCAGGCCAGGCGCAGCGCGAGGTCGGCGCCGCCGACGGCACCGGCAGCGGCCACGATCCGCTCCGGGTTGAGGATGTCCCACAACACCCGGAACCCCTGGTCGACCGACCCGAGCACCCGGTCGCCCGGCACGCGCACGTCGTCGAAGAACACGGTGTTCGACGGCACGGTGTTGGTGCCCATCTTCGGGATCGGCTGGTAGCGCAGCGTTCCGGCGGCGACGGCCTCGGGCACGTCGACCAGCAGCACGGTGAAGCCGCCGGTGCGGCCGAGCTCGGCGCCGGGTTCGCCGGTGCGGCAGACGACGAGCATCCAGTCGGCCCGCTGGACGCCGGAGATCCAGATCTTCTGGCCACGCAGGACGAAGTCGTCCCCGTCGCGCCGCGCGCGGGTGGTGATGGCGAAGGAGTTGCTCCCCGCGTCGGGTTCGGTGAGGGCGAAGCAGGTCTCTATCGCACCGGTGGCCATGCCCGGCAGCAGGTCGCGCTTCTGCTGCTCGGTGCCGTGGGCGGTGACCGTGAAGGCGCCGAAGGTGGGCGTCAGCAGGTAGAGGAAGCTCGCCGCCGAGCCGGCACCGGAGGCGGCCAGCGTCTCGCACGCGATCGACAGCTCCAGCAGCCCCGCTCCCCCGCCGCCGTACTGCTCAGGAATGGCGAGCCCCAGCCAGCCGCCGGCCCCGAGTTCCGCCCAGACCTCTTCCGGCCAGCGGTGCTCGGCGTCGCAGCGGGTCCAGTAGTCGACGTCGTAGGCCGCCGCGAGCTTCCCGACACCGTCGCGGACCGCCACGGCTGTCTCGGGCAGAGCGAAGTCCACGCGATCTCCTGGGCAGGGTCGGGAACGTGACGCCAGTCACGGTAGTCCTAGAGTCGTCCACGGCAGCGCGGTTCCGGCGCCGGTCAGCACGCTGAGGAGAGACATGACGACGGTCGACAGCAGCACGGTTGCCGGCAGCGCCCGCATCGACCCCGCCCTGACCGCGGCCCGGCGCTACACCTGGCTCACCCAGCTGAACAGGCACGCCTCCCAGATGCCGGAGCGGACGGCCCTGCGCTTCCAGGGCTCCAGCACCACGTGGCGGGAGCTGAAGGACCGCGTCGATCGGCTCGCCGCCGCGCTGGCCGAACGCGGCATCGGCGCCGGAGCCCGGTGCGGCGTCGTCATGACGAACTGCCCCGAGTACATCGAGTCGGTGCTCGCGCTGAACCGGCTCGGCGCCATTGCCGTGCCGGTCAACTTCCGCCTGGTCGCCGACGAGATCGCGTGGATCCTCACCGACTGCGGGGCCACCGGCCTGCTCGTCGACGCCCCGCTCGCCGGCATCGCCGGCAAAATCCGGGCCGAGCGGAACGACCTCATCTGTCTGGTCGCCGGACCCGCCGCGGCCGCTGCGGACGCCGGCCCGGGCGCCGAGTCCTACGACGAGGCCGTAGCGGCCGCCGACCCAGGTGCCGTGCCCATGGTCGTCGTCGAGGAGACCGCGATCGCGCTGATCATGTACACCTCGGGCACCACCGGGCGACCCAAGGGCGCCATGCTCTCCCACCTCAACCTGCTCATGCAGTCGATCACCATCGTCCGCGGGTGGCAGCTGTTCCGCGAGGACGAGGTCACGATGGTCGCGGCGCCGCTGTTCCACATCGCCGGCATCGGGGCGGTGGCACCGATGATGCTGATCGGCGGCACGACCGTGGTGTTCCCGACGAAAGCGTTCGACCCGGGCGAGGTCCTCGACGCCCTGGAGGCCGAGAAGGTCACCGGCTTCTTCCTCGTCCCGACGCAGTGGCAGGCGGTGTGCGCCACGCCGGGCGTCGCTGACCGGAACCTGTCGCTGCGGGCGATCTCCTGGGGCGCCTCTCCTGCGCCGGCGTCGACACTGCAGGCGATGGCCGAGACGTTCCCGGGCCTGCCGAACATCGCCGTGTTCGGCCAGACCGAGATGTCGCCAGTGACCTGCGTTCTCGACGGCGACGACGCGCTACGCAAGATCGGCTCGGTCGGCAAACCGGTTCCCACGGTCGCCGTGCGCATCGTCGACGAACAGATGCACGACGTCCCGAACGGCACGGTCGGCGAGATCGTCTACCGGGGCCCGTCGCTGATGGAGGGCTACTGGGGCAACCCGCGCGCGACGGAGGAAGCCTTCGCCGACGGCTGGTTCCACTCCGGCGACCTGGTCCGGCGTGACGACGAGGGCTTCATCTACGTCGTCGACCGCAAGAAGGACATGATCATCTCAGGCGGCGAGAACATCTACTGCGCCGAGGTCGAGAGCGCCCTCGCCGGCCACCCGAAGATCCTCGAGGTGTCGCTGATCGGGGCGCCGCACCCCCGCTGGGTCGAGACGCCGCTGGCCGTCATCACGCCGGCCGACCCGGCGGACCCGCCCACGCTCGAGGAGATCAACGAGTGGTGCCGCGACAAGCTCGCGTCCTACAAGAAGCCGACGCGGATCGAGATCGTCGAGGCACTGCCGCGCAACGCCAGCGGCAAGGTGCTGAAGGGCGAGCTGCGCGAGAGCTACGCCACCGGCTGAGCGCAGGAGAGGTTCGGCGGCTGTGCCGGGGTAGCGGAACGGGATGAGCCCCGACACCACGTCGCTCTCGACAACGAGGCGGACCGTCCTGAAGCTCGCGACCCGTCCGGTCGCAGACGCCCTCGGCGCGCTGGCCCGGCTGCGCTCCGGCCCGGCCGTCCACGCGGTCGGCACCAGCTACGCGGCGACGCTCGAGGTCATCGGCGCGGAAGCCTCCGCACGCGCCCTCGGCCTGCCGTTCGTCGACGAGCCCGGCCAGTACTCCGCCACGGTCCGCCTTTCCCGCGCTGCCGGCCTGCCGGCTCCGGCGCCGGACGTCCTCGGCCTCGCGATCCGCGTCGATCCGGACGGGCAGGCCGAGCCACCGCAGGACCTGCTCCTCGACAGCTGCTGGCCGGGCCCGGTCGGACGTCACCTCATTCGTCCGGCACGGGCCGTTGACAGCGGCTGGTACGGCAGCCTGCTCGCCTACCGCGCGGGCGACGCCGTCATCCACCTCGCCGCCCGGGGCGAAGGCGCGCAGCACGGACCGTTGAACCACGACTCCGCGACGGGTTGCCGCTTCCGCCTGCTCTACGCCACCCCACGCGCCCAGGAATGGACCGAGTGGGCGACGCTGACCGTGCAGCACCCGGTCGAGCGGCCGGAGCTTCGCTTCTCCCCCGCCAACGACGGCCGCGGCATCCGCCTCCGCGTCGACTGGCTGCGCTTCCGCATCCCGTCCTACCGGACCTCACAGGAGCAGGGTCCCGGCGGCCGACGTCAGCCGCCGGTCACGCTCGCCAGTGGCACGGTCGGCGTCGGTGCCGTCACGTCGACAGGGGCGCTGAAGTCGCCGTAGTCGACGAAACCGGAGATGGCTCCGGTGCGCTGGAGCCGCAGCGGGTTGGCCGGGCCGGTGTCGGCGACGAACAACCGCGCACCCGTCGAGGAGCGGACGCTGACCGCCGGCGTCCCGGCGAGCGGACGCACGGGTTCCTTCACGAGCACGCCGTTGCCCGGGTTGAGCGTGCCGAGGAAGCGCTGCTTGTCGGTGAGGTTCGCGAGCCCGGGGTCGGCCTGCGCGCTGGGCGCGACCAACCACTTGCCCTTGGTCTTCACCGCCTCTGGACCGAGTGCCGTCAGGAATTTGTCATCGCCGAGGACGAACACCTGGTCGCCGATGCGGCGCACCTCCGTCTTCGAACCGTCCGAGGTGACGGTGCCTGTCGCCTTGTCCTGCGCGAGACGGATGTCGAAGGTCACCGGCTTGCCGTTCTCGCGGTAGTTGCCGGTGATGTGGACCGACGACGCCTGGGCGAAGGAGCGCTGCGCCTCGGTCACGATCTGCTGCGGCGTCAGGCTGGACACGACCGGCCGGCTGACCTCGGGTAGCACCGCCTCACTGTCCCCACCACAACCGGCGACGAGCACCACGGACGTGGCGGCCAGGAGGGTCCAGGCCAGGACGGAACCGACGCGGGGAGTCGAGCGTCGGCGGGGCGCGCTGGGGGACATGCGAAGTCCTCTCGGAGACAGCCTGCTGGGGAGCACCGGTCCGCACCGACCGGGGACTGCGAGAAACCTAGTGTCCACCCAGCGGCGGTAGATTCCTGGGCGTGCCGAGCCGAGGACGTCGACAGGGTAGGGGATGACTTCCCCGCCCGCCCGCGTCTTCTGTGCGCGACTCGCCGGGGTGCTGGTCCTCGACCCCGCCGGCGATCAGGTCGGCCGTGTCCGTGACCTCGTCGTCGCACTCCGGCTCTCCGGCCAGCCGCCGCGGGTCCTCGGCCTCGCCGTCGAGGTGCAGCGCCGGCGCATCTTCGTCCCGATGAGTCGCGTGACCGGCGTCGAGGCCGGCGCGGTCGTGCTCGGCTCCGGGACGCTGAACTGGCGGCGTTTCGAGCGCCGCACCGGCGAGACGCTCGTGCTCTCCGAGCTGCTCGACCGGCGCGTCACCCGCCTCGAGGACGGGGTGGAGGTGACGGTGCTCGACGCGGCCATCGAACTGACCCGCACCCGCGACTGGCTGCTCACCCAGGTCGCGGTCAAGGAAGGCCGCCGCCGCGGCAAGGT
>JAVEDQ010000405.1 GCA_030840885.1 Frankiaceae bacterium | reverse complement strand
CTCACGGCAACGCGCCCGGGACTACGATGAGGTCATGAGCCCGCGGCAACGCCTCGGTGTCGGCCTGGTGGCCATCACGGTCGCCGCGATACCCGTCGTCTTCTTCCTCGTCGTCGTGCAGAACCTGATCCTCGCGGTCGCTGCGGTGGTCGTGGAGCTGGGCCTTTTCACCGCGTCCCGCGTCGCACTGTCCCGGCCGCAGCGGCCCGTGGGCGCCCAGCGGTTCATGCCGCCCAGCCAGCGCTGACCAGTCCTGCTGACAGCAAACGAAAGCTGCCGCCCACCGGATGATCCGGCGGACGGCAGCTGACGCTACGGACGTTGCTCAGGCGTTGTTGCGTGCCTTGCGACGCTCTTCCTTCTCGGCGTTGGCGAGCTGCTCGAGCCGCTCGGCCTCGCTGCGCTGCGTGTCAGCGGCCTTGCGCTGTTCACTGGCGTCGCGAACCTTGCTGGCCCGCTCCTCCTCGGCCCTCTTCTTCTCGGCGTCGGCCTTGGCCTCCTGCTGCTTGCGGCTGTTGTCGACCGACTGCAGGCGCTGCTGGGCCTTCTGGTCGGCCTGCTTCTGCTTTGCGGCAGCGTCGGCCTCGGCCTTCTTACGGGCCTGCTCCTTGTTCTGCGCCTCCTGCTTGCGCGCCTGGGCGAGCTCGTCCTGCTGCTGCTTGACGGCATCCTTGCGGGCCTGCTCGGCGTCAGCCTTGTCGGCGTCGAGCTTCTCGTCGGCCTCGCTCTTGCGTGCCTTGGCGTCGGCCTCGAGGGTCGCGGCCTGGGCGAGCAGCGATGCGCGCTCCTTCAGCTTCGTACCGCGGACGCGCAGGGCGTCGTCCTGGAAGATCCGGCCGGCGAACTCGTCGGCGCTGCCCAGGGTCCGCTCGACGAACAGGCGACGCGGGTCGTCGTCGGCGAACCGGCCCAGGAAACGCTGCTGGAGCAGCTCGGACGGACGGCGCAGCAGGCGGTACTCGAAGCGGCCGATGCTGCGGGGAAGGGTGGTCAACGACATGGTTCTCCTTGCGGTACTAGTGAAATCAGGCTGAAAAGTCTGGGAGTGTGGTGAGCGTCAGGATGTCGGGTCGCCGAGGGCGGCGGCCTCGGCGCGCAACTGCTCGGCGGTCTTCTGCTCGTCCCCGGCGACGACGACGCTGTCGACGTACTCGCCCTCGGCCTGCGCCTCGGCCCGCTCGGCCTGCTTGACCTCGGCCTGCGTCTGCTGGGTGACCTCGCGGATCTGACCACGGGCCTGCGCCTCGGCGGCGTTCTGGCCGGCCTCGCGCTGGCGCTCGGCGTCCCGCTCGGCCTGCGACTTCTCACCGGCACGGTCCTGCTGGACGCGGCTGGCGACGTCGGCGGCCTCGCGGCGCGCCTGTGCGCGCTCCTGCTCGGCTTCCTGGCGCTCGCGCGCGACCTTCTGCTCGGCCTCGGCCTGCTCGGCGTCGGCGAGCGACTCCTGCGCCGTCGCCTCGCGACGGTTCGTCGCCTCGGTCTGCTGCAGCTGGCCCTCAGCGGTCAGCGAGTCGTTCTTCGTGACGGCGCCCGCAACCTCCTTGGCCTTGCCGATGAGTGCGTCCTTGAGGCCCTCGCGAGCCTCATTGGCCTTGTCGTCCTTGCTCATACGTCTCCTACAGCGTGCGATGGCGGTGGGTGGGGTCCCCCGTGACGGGTCGTGACCCTGCGTATCGCCGTTCCGTGGTCTACAGCGGCGATACAACATTCATCCCCGCTGGTAATAGCCCGAAAACGGGGCACAGCCGACGCGGACCCATCTCACACGTTGGAGCACCGGGTGACCGCCGTCGAGTGCTCCGGCGGACCCGTTACTGGGTCGCTGGAGTCGCCGACGTCGCCGGAGGTTCGGCCCCCTCGACAGGCACCCGGCAGGCGTCGAGCACCCGAGGCACCATCGCGTAGAAGCCGGCGGTCAGGGCGAGCTCCACCTGCTCCTGGGTGGTGAAGTGCAGGTCGAGCTGGTCGTGGACCGCGTCGGACACGTTCCCGGTGAGCATGCAGTCGGTGAGCATGAGGGCGGTCCGTTCAGTCTCGTCGAAGGCCGACGACGTCTGCCAGGCAGGGATCGCCTCGATCTTCTCGGGTGTCACTCCCGCCGTTTCGGCCATGCCGACGTGCTGGTGCCACTCGTACTCCGAGCGCATCACCACTGCAGTGCGGAGGATCATCACCTCGCGCAAGGCGCGGGAGGTCACGCACCGCTCGCGCAACGCCCATGCCCAGTCGATCCACGCGTGCGTCAGTTCCGGGGCGTGCGCGAGGGCCCGGTAGAGATTGACCTGTCGGGCCCCGAGCCCCTTCACCCGCTCACCGAGCTCACCCTGCAGGTCCTGCAGCGGCATGACCGTGCGATCCGTCGCCCAGGGCAACGGCGGGGTCGGGTTCTCGTCAGCGTCCATGGTCACTATCCGACTCATGGTCGACCTCCTGACGGATCGAGGGTTCGCTCCGCTCCTGCATCTCGTCGAAGGTGACGCCGGGCGCGAGCTCGACGAGGACGAGCCCGTCGGCGGTGACGTCGAGGACGCCGAGGTCGGTGATGACGCGGTCGACGACGCCGACACCGGTGTGCGGCAGACTGCACTTCTCGACGATCTTGAAGCTGCCGTCCTTGGCGTTGTGCTCCATCAGGATGACGACGCGCTTGGAGCCCGAGACCAGGTCCATCGCGCCGCCCATGCCCTTGACGAGCTTGCCGGGCACCATCCAGTTCGCGAGGTCGCCGCCCGCCGAGACCTGCATCCCGCCGAGGATCGCGGTGTCGACGTGGCTGCCGCGGATCATCGCGAACGAGGTCGCCGAGTCGAAGAACGAAGCGCCCGGCTGCACCGTGACCGTCTCCTTGCCCGCGTTCACCAGGTCGGCGTCGACCTCGGACTCGTAGGGGTAGCGCCCGGTGCCGAGAATGCCGTTCTCGCTCTGCAGCACCACGTGCACGTCCGGGGGCAGGTGGTTCGGGACCAGGGTCGGCATGCCGATGCCGAGGTTGACGTACTCGCCGTCGGTCAGTTCCTGCGCGGCGCGAGCCGCCATCTGCTCGTGATCCCAGGGCATCAGCGTTCCTCCGGTTCAGGCCGGTTGGGCGTCGGGGTGGTCGTCCGCCGCTCGATGGCCTTGTCGGCGGCCTGCTCGGGGGTCAGGGCAACGACGCGTTGGACGAACACCCCGGGCAGGTGCACCTCGTCGGGATCGATCTCGCCGGGCTCGACGACCTGTTCGGCCTCGAGGATCGTGACGCGGCCGGCCATCGCCGCGGGCGGGTTGAAGTTGCGGGCCGCGGCGTGGAAGACGGCGTTGCCGTAGCGGTCGGCCTTGGCCGCCCGGACCAGCGCGAAATCGGTGGCGATGCCCTCCTCCAGCACGAACTGCCGCGTGCGGCCCCCGAGCGTGAACTCGCGGACCTCCTTCGGCGGGGAGGCGACCGCGACGTTGCCGTTGCCGTCGTAGCGCCAGGGCAGGCCGCCGTCGGCGACCATCGTCCCCACGCCCGTCGGGGTGTAGAACGCCGCGATGCCGGAGCCGCCGGCCCGCATCCGCTCGGCCAGCGTCCCCTGCGGAGTGAGCTCGACGTGCAGCTCGCCGGCGAGGAACTGCCGGGCGAACTCCTTGTTGTCACCGATGTAGGACGCGATCGCCTTGTCGATGCGGTGCTCGGCGAGCAGGATGCCGAGGCCGCCACCGTCGATGCCGCAGTTGTTGCTGACGACGGTCAGCCCGCTCGCGCCCTGGTCGTACAGCGCCGCGATGAGGATCCACGGGATGCCGGACAGGCCGAAGCCGCCGACGGCGATGCTCGAGCCGTCGCCGATGTCCGCGACGGCCTCGGCCGCCGAGGTGAAAAGCTTGTCCACCCTCGCTCCTTCCGGCTCGCTCGCCGCTCAGCCGACGGGGACGACAGGGTCGACGAGCGCGATGTCGGACGGGTGCTGCGAGAGCGGGACCACCTCGACGTCCATGTAACGGAACAACGGGAGCCGCCAGAGGATCTCGTGGAGCTCGTCGTTGCTCCCGACGTCGAAGATGCTGAGGTTCGAGTACTGGCCCGTGCGGCGCCAGATGTGCTGCCAGACGCCGGTCCGCTGCAGCTCCTGCGAGTAGGCCTTCTCGCGGGCCAGCGTGTCGTCCCGCACGGTCGGGTCGAGGTCGACGGGTAGGTGCACGTGCATCGTGACGGCGAACAGCATCGTCGGTGGGTCTCCCTGGTTGCGGTATGCGATGAGTACGGGTCGGCCTAGAGGTCCTGTCGGTAGCGCTCCAGCTTCTCGGGGTCGATCTCGAGACCGAGACCGGGCAGCTCGCGCACCGCCAGCATGCCGTCGCGGATCTCCAGCGGCTCGGCGAGCAGGTCGTCGCTCATGTCGAGGAAGTTCGAGAGCTCGCCGGGCCGTCGCGACGTCCGAGCGAACGCGGCGCCGAAAACGGCCGTGCACATCGTGCCGAGCTGGCCGTCGATCTGATTGCCCATCACGACCTCGACCCCCAGCCCCTCGCACTGGTGCAGCACGCGCAGCGAGTCCGTGAAGCCGGTGCGGGCGGTCTTGATGCTGATGGCGTCGGCTGAGCCGGACAGCAGCTCGCGCGTCACCTCGCCCGGACGCACGGCGCTCTCGTCGGCGACGAAGGGGATGGAGCACTGCGCGACGAGCCACCGACGGCCCAGCACGTCGTCGGCGGGGCACAGTTCCTCGGCCAGCGTGAGATCCAGGTCGGCCATCGCCCGCAGCGCCCGCGCCGCCTCCGAGGGGCTCCACCCCCGGTTGCCGTCGATGTAGAGCTCGACCTCAGGGCCGAGGGCCTCCCGAAGCGCGCGGCAGACGTCGACGTCGAGCCGGAAGGGGTTGCGGCCCACCTTCACCTTGAAGGTGGTGATGCCGTACACCGAGCGCATCCGCTCCGCTTCCTCGACCATCACCGCGGGCGGGGCGAAGCCGAGCATGTGGGCGACCCGCATCGAGGTGGAGAAGCCGCCGAGAAGCGTCGTCACCGGCAGCCCGAGCGAGCGCCCGATGACGTCCCAGATGGCCATGTCGACCGCGGCTCGCGCGGTGGGGTTGCCGACGGTGCGGTCCAGGCGGGCCCGGATCGCCTCGCGGTCCAGTGGGGACATGCCGAGGATCGCCGGCTCGAAGATCCGCGCGATGACCGCGATGATCGACTCCTGCGTCTCGCCGTAGGTGAACGGCCGCGGCGGCGCCTCGGCGACACCGACGAGGCCGTCGTCGGTGTGCACGCGCACGAGCACGTGCTCGGCAACGGAGACCTCGCCGCTGGCGAAGCGCAGCGGCTTGCGGTACGGGATGGCGAACGGGATCGCCTCGATGGCGGTGATCTTCACGGGGAGTCCTGAGGTCGGGAGCGGCGGCCGGGCGTCGCTGCACCAGGGCTCCCACCGGTGCGCGACGCCGCACCAGGGCCGGCGTACAAGCAGAACCTAGGCACCGGAGGGCGTCCGGCACAAGCCTCGCAAAGGCCCCCTCGGCAGTGCCCAGGTCAGGACTAGGCAGTTGCCTCGTGTGTCCCACGCCACATTCGTTCAGTCTCGGCATCACACCGACCGCGACCACCCGATCCGACTCCCGCCCGGGTCTCGCGTCCTGTCGACACCACCCGCACCGAATCGCCCGCAACAGAGAAGGAGCCCGACGATGAGCACACCGACGCCCGGCAGCACCGACGTCCTGACCGTGAGCAGCCCGGAGCAGGAGCAGGCCGCGACGGCCGCCGGCTCGGGCCGTTCGGCCACCGAGCGGTTCCAGGAGAAGGCCCGCGCCGCCGGTGGCGAGGTCGACCACGAGCGCGTCTCCGCCATCGCGACCGATGCCCTCCACGCGCTGCACGACGTCATCCGGCGCCACCAGGTGACCTACGCCGAGTACGACGCCCTCAAGGCGTGGATGATCCAGGTCGGTGCCGACGGCGAGTGGCCGCTGTTCCTCGACGTCTGGGTCGAGCACGTCGTCGAGGAAGTCGCGAACGCCGACCGCAAGGGCGCCATCGGCACCATCGAGGGGCCCTACTACGTCCCCGGTGCCCCCGAGGCCACCGCTGAGGCGACCCTGCCGATGCGCGACGACGAGCAGGGCGTCCCGCTGCTGTTCCAGGGCACGGTCACCGACCTCGAGGGTCGGCCGCTCGCCGACGCGAAGGTCGACATGTGGCACGCCGACGACGCCGGCTACTACTCGCAGTTCGCCCCCGAAATCCCCGAGTGGAACCTGCGCGGCATCGTCCGTACCGCCCCCGACGGCACCTTCAAGATCCACACGATGAAGCCTGCGCCGTACACGATCCCGCACGACGGCGCCTGCGGTGCGCTCATCCGCGCGGCCGGCTGGCACCCCTGGCGGCCGGCGCACCTGCACCTCAAGGTGTCCGCGGAGGGCTCCGCGCCGATCACCACGCAGCTGTACTTCGAGGGCGGCGACTACGTCGAGGACGACGTCGCCCAGGCCGTGAAGGCCGCGCTGGTGCTGCGCCCGGTGGCGGCCACCTCCGGCACCGGCGAAGAAGTCACCTACGACTTCGCGCTCGACCCGGCCTGACGCCGACCCGCCCGGCCCCGTCCCGCACCTCCGCCCAGTCCTGGAGAAGCCCATGACCATCACCCACCCGGACCATCTCGAGCAGGTCCTCGACGCCGCCGTCGTCGACGACCCGGAGGCGGGGATCTTCCGGACCAACCGGCAGATCTTCACCGACGAGGACATCTTCGAGCTCGAGATGAAGCACATCTTCGAGGGCAACTGGGTCTACCTCGCGCACGAGAGCCAGCTGGCGAACCCGGGCGACTACTTCACGACCTACATCGGGCGGCAGCCGGTCGTCGTCACCCGCGACAAGGACGGTGAGCTGCACGGGCTCATCAACGCGTGCGCGCACCGCGGCGCGATGCTCTGCCGTCGCAAGACCGACAACCGCAAGACGCTCACCTGCCCCTTCCACGGGTGGACGTTCCGCAACGACGGAACGCTGCTGAAGGTGAAGGACCCGGAGGGGGCCGGCTACCCGGAGAACTTCAACACCAACGGCTCGCACAACCTGACGCGGATCGCCCGCTTCGAGGGCTACCGCGGCTTCCTGTTCGGGAGCCTGAACCCCGACGTCGTCTCGCTGGACGAGCACCTCGGGGACTCCACCAAGGTCATCGACATGCTGGTCGACCAGTCGCCCGAGGGGTGCGAGGTGCTGCGCGGGTCGTCGACCTACACCTTCGACGGCAACTGGAAGGTCCAGGCGGAGAACGGCGCCGACGGCTACCACGTCAGCTCCCTGCACTGGAACTACGCGGCGACGACCTCGCGGCGCAGCACCGGCGAGTCGAAGAACTCGACCAAGGCGCTCGACGCCGGCGCGTGGGGGAAGTCCGGCGGCGGCTACTGGTCGTTCCCCAACGGCCACCTCTGCCTGTGGACCTGGGCGGGCAACCCGGAGGACCGGCCGCTGTGGAGCAGCATGGACGAGCTGAAGAAGCAGTTCGGCGACGCCAAGGGCGAGTTCATGGTGCGCGGGTCCCGCAACCTGTGCCTGTACCCGAACGTCTACCTGATGGATCAGTTCAGTACGCAGATCCGGCACTTCCGCCCCATCGCGCCGGACAAGACCGAGGTCACGATCTACTGCATCGCGCCCAAGGGCGAGAGCGACGAGGCCCGGGCCGCGCGGATCCGGCAGTACGAGGACTTCTTCAACGCCTCCGGCATGGCCACGCCGGACGACCTCGAGGAGTTCCGCTCCTGCCAGCAGACCTTCCGGGCCACCGCGGCGCCGTGGAACGACATGAGCCGGGGCGCCCAGCACTGGCTGACCGGCCCGGACGAGGTGGCCGAGTCCCTGGACATGCACGGCGTCATCTCGTCGGGCCGGAAGAACGAGGACGAGGGGCTGTACCCGGTGCAGCACGGCCACTGGCTCAAGACGATGCGGGCTGCGCTCGAGCAGACGTCGGCCGCCACGACGACGCAGGGGCGACCGGCATGACCACCACCGAGCAGACCACGACCGGATCCGTCCTCATCACCCAGAACGCGATCGAGCAGGTCCTCTACCGCGAGGCCCGGTACCTCGACGACCGCGAGTTCGAGAAGTGGCTCGAGTGCTACGCCGACGACGCCGTCTACTGGATGCCGGCCTGGAGCGACGACGACCGGCTGACCGAGGACCCGCAGCGGGAGATCTCCCTGATCTACTACGCCAACAAGGGTGGGCTGGAGGACCGGGTCTTCCGCATCCGCACCGAACGCTCGAGCGCGACGTCGATCCCCGAGCCCCGCACCAGCCACAACATCAGCAACGTCGAGGTCATCGAGCGCCGCGGCGACCTGGTCGACATCCGCTTCAACTGGCACACCATGTACTTCCGCTACAAGACGGTGGACCCCTACTACGGCACGTCGTTCTACACGATCGACTTCTCCGGGC
>JAVEDQ010000374.1 GCA_030840885.1 Frankiaceae bacterium | reverse complement strand
CAGTGGTGCCGAGGTTCGACGGCGGAGCGGGTGTGCAGCCGGCGGTCACGGCGCCGAGGCTGACCCCAGCGACGGCGAGGGCCACACCGCGGCGGGTGCGCCGGGAGCTGACCTGTGGCTGGTTGGTGCTGGCGTTGCGGTTGCGGAGGAGCGACAGCATCGAGAAACCTCTCGGAAAGGCCGAGCCCGGGGGGAGAAGGGCGGTGTGGGGTGGGCAGCACATCGGAGGACCGGCTCTTTCAGAGGTCGGTTCAATCGCGAGGCGCCTGTAGGAGCGACGCCCGGTTGGACCAATTGGCCGCGTTTTGCGCGCCCGGCCATAGGCTCAGGAGGTGCAGACGAGCGGCGCGGAACTGCGGCGGCCGCGGGTCGGTCACATCCAGTTCCTGAACTGCCTGCCGCTGTACTGGGGGCTGGTGCGCTCCGGTGCCCTGCTCGACGTGGAACTCACGACCGACACCCCGGACCACCTGAACGACGCCCTCGTCCGCGGTGAGCTGGACATCGGGCCGATCAGCCTGGTGGAGTACCTCCGCCACCCCGATGAACTCCGCCTGCTGCCCGGCCTTGCGGTCGGTTCCGACGGGCCGGTGCTCTCGGTGGTGCTGGTGTCCTCGGTGCCGGTGGAGCAGATCCGCAGCGTGGCCCTCGGTGCGACCTCGCGGACGAGCGTGCTGCTGGCCGAGATGGTGCTCGAGGAGCGCTTCGGGCTCCGTCCGGACTACGCGACGATGCCGCCCGACCTCCCGACGATGCTCCGCGAGGCCGACGCCGCCGTGCTGATCGGCGACCCGGCGCTACGGGCCACCTTCGGGGTGCGGCCGTCGGGGACGACGGTGCTCGATCTCGGTCAGGCGTGGCGCGAGGAGTCGGGCACTCCGATGGTCTTCGCCGTATGGGCTGCGCGCCGCGAGTTCGCCGATCGGCACCCCGGGCTCGTGAAGGACGTCGCCGAGGCGTTCCGGTCGAGCCTGGACCTCGCGCTCGCACAGATCGAGACCGTCGCCGCGTCCGCCGCCCGGTGGGAGGAGCTCGATCCCGCCACGCTCGCCCGCTACTTCCGCGCGCTGGATTTCCGGCTCGGACCCGACCAGCAGGAGGGGTTGCGGCGCTTCGCCGGACGCCTCGTCCGCCGGGGGGTATTGCCCGCGGTGCCGGAGATCGTCTTCGCCGAGACCGGCGGCGTGGTCGACAACTATCCCGAATGACCAGAGGCTTGCGTCACCCATTCGGGTAGAACGTCTTCGTGAGCTCATCCGTCGTCGAACCGGGACGGATGCCGGTACGCGTGCTCGTCGCCGACGACTCCGACGGCGTCCGTGAGCTGGTGACGCTGCTGCTCGATCTCGAGAGCGACTTCACGGTGGTGGGTCAGGCGCGGGACGGTCTCGAAGCGGTCGAACGCGCCCGGGCGCTGCAGCCCGACCTCGTCGTCCTCGACGTCTCGATGCCCCGGCTCGACGGCCTCACCGCGACACCCCGTATCCGGTCGGCGTCGTCGGGGAGCCGCATCGCGTTGTTCACGGGCATCGCCGAGGCAGGGATCGAGGCAGAAGCGGTTTCCGCCGGAGCCGACGCGCTGCTGACCAAGGAACTGGGCGCGGCGACGCTCATCGAGCGGTTGCGCGAGATCTGCCGAGGGCCCCGCGGGCTGATGTCCTCGACCGCCTGACGGTCAGGCGACCCGGCCCGGAGGGTCAGGCGACGTCGCTGCTGTGTCCCGGGAAGACCTTGGCCGCGGGGTCGATCACCGGCGCGGCGTTGTTGACCGCCGTCGCCACCTCGCCGAACCCGGTGGCGATGAGCCGGACCTTGCCGGTGTACTCGGTGATGTCGCCGGCGGCGAAGATGCGCTCCACCCCGGTCCACATGCGGGTGTCGACCACGATGTGGCGTTTGTCGATCGTCAGGCCCCAGCGCGTCAGCGGGCCCAGGTCGGCCGTGAACCCGAGTGCTGCCACGATCCCCTGCACCGCCAGTTCGCGGACCTCGCCGGTCTTCGCGTTCTCGAGTACGACCCGCTCGATCTCGTCGTCGCCGTGGACCTCCCGGACCTCGTGGAAGGTCAGGATCTCGGTGTCCGAGGCGGTCACCTTCGCGACGGTGTGCTCGTGGGCGCGGAACTTGTCGCGACGGTGGACCATCGTGATCGACCGGGCGACGCCCTCGAGCGACACGGCCCAGTCGAAGGCGCTGTCGCCGCCGCCGACGATCAGCACGTCCTTGCCCTCGTAGATCGCGAGACTCGGCACGAAGTAGACGAGGCCGCGGCCGAGGTACTCCCTGCCCACCGGTATGGGTCGTGGCGTGAACGTGCCGAGGCCGCCGGTGATGACGACGGCCTTCGCGGCGACCCGCAGCCCGGCGGTGCTGGTGACCACGATGGTGCCGGCGACGCCGCCGTCCTCGTGCTCGTGGGTGAGCTCGGCGGCCTGCTCGTCGAGCAGGTAGCGCGGGGAGAACGTGTCGGCCTGCTCGACGAGGTTCTTCACCAGGTCGCGCCCGCGGATCGCCGGGAAGCCGGCGACGTCGTAGATCACCTTCTCCGGATACATCGCGCTGATCTGCCCACCCGGTTCGGGCAGCGAGTCCATCAACGCGACGCTCATCCCGCGGAACCCCGCGTAGTAGGCGCCGAACAGACCGGCGGGACCGGCGCCCACGATGAGCATGTCGACCCGGACGTCCGGCTCACTCACGTCCGCACCGGCTCACTCACCTTTGCACCGTAACGCGGCTCACACCGCCCCGTCTGCCAGGCCATGCCCGTCGTTCCCGATCGGTCCCGCTGGCCGCCCCGGCTCCGTACGATCAGGGGGTGAGTCCTGCCTCTTCGAGCATCGCCGCACTCCTCGCCCGCGCTGCTGACGGGGGACGCATCAGCCCCGACGAGGCCCTGCGGCTCTACCGGGAGGCACCGTTCCACGCGCTCGGTCACGCTGCTGACACCGTCCGCCGGCGTCGCTACGCCGACACCGCCGAGATCGCGACCTACCTGATCGACCGCAACATCAACTACACCAACGTCTGCGTCACGGCGTGCAAGTTCTGCGCCTTCTACCGCTCGCCGAAGCACGCGGAGGGCTGGACGCGCGACCTCGAGGACATCCTCGGCCGCTGCGGTGAGGCGGTGCAGCTCGGCGCCACGCAGATCATGCTGCAGGGCGGTCACCACCCCGGCTTCGGCATCGAGTGGTACGAGCAGACGTTCTCGGCGATCAAGTCGGCCTATCCGACGCTCGCGCTGCACTCGCTCGGTGGCTCCGAGGTCGTGCACATCGGCCGCGTCTCCGGACTGCCGCACGACGAGGTCATCCGCCGGCTTCACGCAGCGGGGCTCGACTCGTTCGCCGGCGCCGGCGCGGAGATCCTCGTCGAGCGTCCGCGCACCGCCATCGCCCCGCTCAAGGAGCCCGGCGAGCTGTGGCTGTCGGTCATGGAGACCGCCCACGGCCT
>JAVEDQ010000366.1 GCA_030840885.1 Frankiaceae bacterium | reverse complement strand
CAGCCCGTCGCCTACCTGCACGAGCCGACCGGAGGCATCATCGGCGCGCGCGACGCGGCGCTGCGGGCGCGGAACCGCGGTGAAGACCTGGTGTTCATCGACGACGACGAATGGCCCTGCAACCGGTGGCTGTCGGAGCTGTGGGCGGCGCACCTACGTCACCCTGCCGCGTTGATCGCCGGGCCGACACGACGCGTCAGCTTCGACGCCGACGCCGACGCCGACGCCGACGCCGACGCTGTCGCCAGCCCGGAGGTCACCGCCGTCGCCCCGGACGCCGACCGCCGGCGGACCGATCAACGTCTCGAGGCGTGCGGGTTCGGCAACGTGCTCCTTCCCGCAGACCTGCTCGACGTCCACGGACTCACCCTCGCGCCGCGCTATCGGCACAGTGGCGGCGAGGACACCGACTTCTGCGTCCGCGCGCGTGCGCACGGGAGTGACGTGCGCTTCGCCGCCGACGCGATCTGCTACGAGGAGACCGGCGCTGAGCGGCTGGGGGCTTCCTTCCAGCGCAAGCTCGTCCTCACCCAGCACGCGGTGTACAGCGACGTGGTGCGCCGGCACCGGCCGCGCGCCATCCTCCGGCGCGCAGTCACCAGCCTGGTGCGGCTCCTCGCCGCTCTCACCCGCCTTCCGCTGACGGCGGTGGCGGGGCACCCCGAACCGGCTCTGCTGCAGCTCTGCGCCGGCGTCGGTGGCCTGCTGGGGCTGTGCGGCGTTCTCCCGTCCCGTTACTGACGACGTCCCGCGGTGGCGCCGCTGCTCCCGCGCGGTGCGGGTGGTGCGGGTGGTCGCCCTAGCAGACGCGTCTGCTGCAGCATGCAACCGGACCATGGCAACGAGAACAGCGGCCCTGACCTCGTCGGTCAGGGCCGCTGTCGTCGTCTCAGCGCAGGTACCGGTACGTCTCGGACCTCAGCGCAGGGTCACCTGGACCGGCAGGCCGGTCACGAGAAGGTTGTGACCTGCCCACTCGGGCCGCCATGTACCGCCGAAGGGCTGCACGCCCGTTGTCCCGGCGGGCAACCGCATCGTCCGGTAGCCCGAGGAGGTCCAGTAGTACGTGCTGCGCTTGGCGTTCTTGGAGACGGTGCACGAGGACAGCCCGGTCGTCGCCGCATGGCAGGAAAGCACCTTGGCTCCGGTGAGGGCAGCGACCGTCTGCTGGTATCCAACGCCGCCGGCGGCGAGCGCCCTGCTGTCGGGCTGGGTCATCTTGACCCCGACCCAGCCCTGGTTGTCCCACGCGTACCAGTAGACGCGGGCAACTCCCTGCGCGGCGAGCATCAGGTGACTGCGGAGCACGATGCCGCGCATGGCGTTGTCGGAGTAGCCGCCCTCGCCGGGGTTACGGCGGTAACCGGTCTCGGTGACCCACACCGGTTTGGCACCCAGGCCGAGGTCGTTGAAGGCCCGGCGCATCGTGGCGTAACCGTCGAGCGCGACCTCCGGCACCTGCGCGTAGAGATGCACGCCGAGGGCGTCGACCACCGACCCGGCGCCGGTGGCCAGGTACCGCCGGAGCCAGGTGTTGTTGGGGCCCTGGGCGTACGGCGACGCCGAGACCACCTTGGCCG
This sequence comes from Frankiaceae bacterium, assembly GCA_030840885.1. Lineage (GTDB taxonomy): Bacteria > Actinomycetota > Actinomycetes > Frankiales > Frankiaceae > JAVEDQ01. The sequence goes on along the minus strand of JAVEDQ010000366.1, from coordinate 4,900 downwards.
CGGGGTCGGCTCGCCGGATCTCGGCGGCGGCGAGCTTCGTGAGCCGGCCCAACGTCTCCGGCGTGCCTGTGTAGTACCGAGCCTCGACCGGCTCGTTCCACACCTCGTAGGCGGAGATGCGGCCGCGGTAGCGCTCGACGACGGTCCGGACGTAGCGCTGCCAGGCGAGGAAGTCCTTCGGCTCGGCGCCGGCTCCGGCCCCGTACCCGCTGGCCTGGCCCGGCCTCGCGGATGCCCACGTCGGCGTCTGCCCGAGGACGAGGAGCACGCTGGCCCCGTGCTGGCGCGCCTGGTCGACCTGCGCGTCGAGCTTGCTGAAGTCCCAGGTCGTGGGGGTCGGCTGCAGCTTCGCCCAGGTCGTGCCCGAGTCCCACAACCGGAGCGATCCGAAGGACGCGTTCGGCCAGGGGGTGGCGACGGTGCCTTGGTCCGGAGTGAGGCGGTGGACGTGCATCCCGAAGAAGTCCGACCCGATCATCCCGCCGCTGCCCGAGCCCGAGGTGCAGCCGTTGAGCAGCAGCAGGGGCAGGATCAGGACTGCGGCAAGGAAACCGGGCAGTCGCAGGGGTGCTCGTCTCGACCGTCGTGGCATGTCAGACCTATCGGCAAGCGTCCCGCTTCGTTGACACCGCCATTCGGCGGAGCGGGCTGGGGGTCCGACCCGGTCGAGCACTGCGCCGGCCCCGCGTGCGGGCAAGCTCCGCAGCCTGCACGAAGGCGGCCGCCGCGTGACGGTAGGAGTAGCGCTGGACCTCGTTGCGCCCTGCCTCGGCCAGCTCCGCCGACCGTGTCGGGTCGGTCAGCGCGGCCGCCAGCGCATCGGTGAGTGCTCCGACGTCTCCCCAGGCGAAGGTCAGGCCGGTCCTGCCGTCGCTCACGAGCCCGTCGCGCACGGCACCGACGGCGGTGCTGGCAACAACCAGGGAACCGCAGCCCATCGCCTCGTTGACGGCGAGGCTCCAGGGTTCGGCGAAGTCGTCGGTGAGGATCGACGGGACGACCGTGACGTCGGCGCTCCGGTAGGTGGCCGGCAGCTCCGGGTTCGGCACCCGACCGGCGAACCGCACCTGCTCCGCGATGCCGAGCTGGTCGACCCGTTGCCGCAGGCTCGGTCCCAACGGTCCCTCCCCCACGAACGTGCATCGCACGTCGTGCCCGCGTTCGATCAGGTTCGCGACGGCCTCGAGAAGGACCTGGGGTCCCTTCGCCGTCTCCAGCCGGCCGACGTACAGCAGCTGGGCCGGGCCGTCGGCGGGGGTTCGTGGGGCTCGCGTCTCGCTGCGGAAGATGTCGAGGTCGACGGCCTGGACCGCCACCCGGACACGCGAGGGGTCGACGCCCTGCTCCTCGAGGTAGCGGCTGACGTGACGACCGTAGGTGAGAACGGCGTCCGCCCGTCGGTAGATGGCGCGGACGAGCGGCGCGCTCAGCCGGTGGAGGCGAGCCCGCGGGTGCTGCCAGATACCGGTCCACAGGACGAAGCGCCGCCCGGAGAACCGCGCGGCCAGGTAGGCGACGGGAAGGGCCACCTTGCCGTTGATGCACTTGACGACGACGTCGTGCTCGCCGCTGGTGATCTCGCCGACGAGACCCCGGGGGATCCGGGTCCGTCCGACCCACCGTCCGGGCAGGACCTTGCCCGACAGGCCGCCGAGCGGGCTGTTGCCGTTGCGCCAGTACTGCTCCTGACCGTCGGAGAAGAAGACGAAGCGAACGTCCAGTTCGTCGCTCAGGGCCTGGAAGAGCGGCACCCGGTAGTGCGACAGCACGTTGGTCACGACCAGCAGGGCGCCCTCGGAGCGAGGCGAGGGGTCGTCATCGGAGGGGGCGGCGAAGGATCGCGTCTGCGGGCGCGGGACGGGTGTCACAGGTGCCATGGGTCCGCAGCACCGGGCGTCTCCGCGCCGGAACCGTCTCCACTCGGGGCCGCGGGAACCCGGCGGCCCGACCGCTCGGAGAGGGCATCGGGTGCGCGGCGCGGCGCCGGCACCGGAACGTCGGTCGGGGCCGGGGTCGCGACCGACGGCTCGCGTGCGACCAGTGAGTCGTAGACGCCGAGGAGCTGAGCCGTCACCACGGCTTCGCTGTAGCGCTCCACGTAGGCGAGCCGTGCGACTCGTCCGTGGGCGTCCGAAGCCTCGTCGGCGGCGCGACGAAGTCCGTGCCACAGCCCGTCGACCGTCGGCGCGGTGAGCCAACCCCCGTCCTGCGGCACCACGTGCGGCAGGCCGCCGACGTTCGTGGCCAGGACCGGTCGGGCCAGGGCGAGCGACTCCGCCGCCACCCGCGAGAACGTCTCCGGACAGGTCGACGGGATGACGGTGACGCGCGCCCGGCGCATGACCGCCATGGTCTCGGCGGGCGTCAGCCGCCCGTGAACCAGGATGTCCGGACGCGTCGAGGCCACCTGCGCCACGTGCCCGTCCAACGGACCGGAGCCGACGACGTGCAGCGGTCCCAGCGAGCCCACCGGGTACCGGGTCCAGGCGTCCAGGAGCAGCCGGATGCCCTTCTCCTCGACGAGTCGGCCGACGTAGACGAAGCCCTCGCCGCCGAATGTCACGGCATCCGGCTCGGGAACGCTGTTGGCCTTCACCGTTATCTGCTCCGCACGAATTCCACAACGCCCGAGGAATGCCACCAGGGCAGGCGTGAGCGCCAGGAAACGGTCGACGAGCTGCCATGTGGGCTTGTGAACAGCCAGCGTTCCAGCCATCACCAGGCTCTGGGCCCGCGAGCCGCGGTAGCAGCCGTGGCGGACGGACGGGGTGGGGAAGCGCTTCCCGACACAGGCGTCACAGGAGGCGCCGGCCCGCTCCAGCGTGCCGGAGACGCAGGCGAGGCGGTGGTTGTGCACGGTCTGGACGACAGGAACGCCGGCGGCCTTCGCGGTCCGGACGACCATCGGCGAGATCAGGGGGTAGGGGTTGTGCAGGTGCAGCACATCGGGACGTGTGCTGCTGATGACCTCGCGCAGCTGGCGCTGACTGCCGGGCGACCAAAGGGGCCGGAGCGGGAGTGCGAGTCTGGCGAGCGGCCCGAACTCGTCGATCTCGTCGCTCGACCGCCGGAACTCGATGACCTCGACCCCCGGCACGGCGCGCAGCGAGGCGATCTCGTCGTCGACCACCGCGTTCTCACCCGATGGTTGGTCCGATCGATATGCATTGTGTGCTACGAGAACCCGCACGCGTCGTCCTTTCACCGCTGACCGACCAGCTCCCATCGACGACGCGGCGCGTTTCCTGAATTTCGGTTGGCGGGTCTTCAGTTGGCGCGGGACGTCCCGAGAAACTCCTCAGCGGCGCAGTCATGCGACGCCTCGATCACACCCACCCCGGGTCGTCGTCGTGACCAACTGCCGGGCCTCCCGCCCCCGGAGCACCTCATGACCGTGATGTCCACCCGTCCCATGCCCTCCCCGCGTGCGGCCGCCTCCGCTGCCGTCGCATCCGGCCGCCCCTCGCCGGGCCCAGCGGCAGGGCATGTCTGGCGGCTGCTGGCCGGGGATCTGACGGCGATCGTCCCGGCGGTGGCTGCCAGCGCGTTCGTCGCCACCCGGAACGACGGGGGCGACGACGGGGCCGGCCTCCTGTTGGGGGTAGGTCTCGCCCTGACCTGGCTGGTCGCTCTCGGCAGCGCAGGGAGCTATCGGCAAGATGGCTTCCGGACGCGACGGGAACAGCTCCGTCCGGTCGCGGTCGCGGCAGGTGTCAGCTCCGCCCTCGTAGCCGGCCCGTCGCTGCTGCTCAGTGACCAGGTGCAGACTCGCACCGCGCTCGAACTCGCTCTTCTGTTCGCGTTGACCCTGGCGGCCCGGCTGGTTCTCGTCGCGAGTGACCGTCGACGCGCACCGCTGCGCCTGATGCTCGCCGGCTCGGCCGACGGCGTCCTGCGGGCCCAGGAGCACTTCGCGAACAGCCGGGACACGCGTCGCGTCACGCTGGTCCACAGTTCCATCGACACCCAGGCGGGGCCGATCCCCCGGGCCCGGAGCCCGCACCAGGCCACCGCCGCTCCGGCATCGGCCGACCGGGTGTCCTCGCTGCTGCGCGAGGTCGAGGCACATGACGTCCGCGCCCTGCTGGTGGTCCCCAGCCTCGGACTGCCGGTCGATGAGATGCGCAGACTCGCCTGGGAGCTTGCCGACCGGCAGGTGGAACTCCTGCTCTCCACGGACTCCGTCGCGGCAGACCGGAGCCGCCTGCGCAGCCTCGACCTGAACGGGCTGAACGCCGTGCACGTCGCAGCCCCGCAGCTGTCCGGTCCCAGCAAGGCTTTGAAGTCGATCGTGGAGCGGGTCGCTGCCGGTCTCGGGGTGCTCGTCCTGAGTCCCCTGCTCGCGGCCATCGCCGTCGCGATCCGCTGTACGAGCAGCGGACCGGCCCTGTTCCAGCAGGCACGAACAGGCCTCGACGGAGTTCCGTTCGTCGTCTACAAGTTCCGCACGATGCGGCAGGGTTCGGCCGAGCAGTTCCTCGCGCTCGCCGAGCAGGCAGGTCAAGATTCGATGTTCTTCAAGCTCGAGCGCGATCCCCGCATCACCCGCTTCGGGGCCTTCCTCCGCAAGACGTCGCTGGACGAGCTGCCTCAGCTGTTCAATGTCGTGCTCGGCAACATGTCCCTCATCGGCCCCCGCCCATTGCCCGCAGAGGTGGACCAGAGCAGCGGACGGGTACACCGCCGCCTGCGGGTCCTGCCGGGGATCACCGGCCTCTGGCAGGTCAGCGGTCGTTCCTCGATCAAGGGCGACCAGGCCCTGGAGTACGACATCGACTACGTGGACAACTGGCGGCTCGGCCTGGACGTGAGCATCCTCCGCCGTACGGTGCGCGCCGTCGTCCGCAGCGACGGGGCCTACTAGCCACTCCCGCCGTACCGCCGCACCTGCCACAAGTCC
>JAVEDQ010000361.1 GCA_030840885.1 Frankiaceae bacterium | reverse complement strand
GCCTCCGTCGTCGTCTGCGCCGGCGGGGGAGGCCTCGTCTCCGGGATCGCGGCCGCGGTCAAGGCGCGCCGACCCGACGTACGGGTCGTCGCCGTCCAGGCTGCCGGCGCGGCTGCCCTGCCGGGTTCGCTGGCCGCGGGCACCCCGGTGCCGCTCACCGCGATGGCGACGATGGCCGACGGCATCGCCGTCCCCTCGCCCGGCCCCGTGACGCTGGCCCACGTCGCGCGGCTCGTCGACGAGGTCCGGACCGTCAGCGAGAACGAGCTGTCCCGCGGGCTGCTGTTCTGCCTGGAGCGGGCGAAGCTGGTGGTGGAGCCGGCGGGGGTCGCGGCGGTCGCGGCGATCCTCGCCCAGCCGGAAGCGTTCACCCCGCCCGTCGTCGCCATCGTCTCCGGCGGCAACATCGACCCGGTGCTGCTGCTGAAGGTGGTGCAGCACGGTATGGCCGCGGCCGGTCGCTACCAGTCCCTTCGCGTCCGGGTGCCCGATCGGCCCGGGTCGCTGGCGGCGCTGCTGCAGCAGCTCGCGGAGCTGTCGGCGAACGTGCTGAGCGTCGAGCACGAGCGGATCCGGGCGAAGCTGGACCTCGGGCAGGTGGAGGTCGCGGTCGTGCTCGAGACGCAGGGGCCGGAGCACGCCGCGCGGGTCCTCGCCACGTTGTCGGAGGCCGGGTACGCCGTCACCGCCGACTGAGAGCCGCCCGGGCAGGTTCGTCGACGGGCGCAGCGGAGACAATGAAGGCATGGCTGTCACCGCGCAATCGCCCCTCGGGCTGTTCGACACCGACGCGCAGATCGGCTCGGAGGAGCGCGCGATCCGCGACACGGTCCGCTCCTTCGTCGACGACCGCATCAAGCCCGAGATCGCCGAGTGGTACGAGGCCGGGTCGCTGCCGGTCCGCGACCTCGCCAAGGAACTCGGCGCGCTCGGCGTGCTCGGCATGCACCTGGAGGGCTACGGCTGCGCCGGCACCTCCGCGACCGCCTACGGCCTGGCCTGCATGGAACTCGAAGCCGGCGACTCCGGGCTCCGTTCGCTGGTCTCGGTGCAGGGCTCGTTGGCGATGTTCGCCATCTGGAAGCACGGGTCCGAGGAGCAGAAGCAGCAGTGGCTGCCGGCGATGGCCGAGGGCAGCGCCATCGGCTGCTTCGGCCTCACCGAATCCGACTTCGGTTCGAACCCGGGCGGGATGCTCACCCGGGCCCGCCGCGACGGTGACGACTGGATCCTCGACGGCAGCAAGATGTGGATCACCAACGGCTCGGTCGCCGATGTCGCCGTGGTCTGGGCGCAGACCGAGGACAAGGTGCGCGGTTTCGTCGTCCCCACCGACGCACCCGGCTTCTCCGCGCCCGAGATCAAGCGGAAGATGTCACTGCGGGCGTCCGTGACCTCCGAGCTCGTCCTCGACGGCGTCCGGCTGCCGGCGTCGGCGATCCTGCCCGAGGCGAAGGGCCTGTCCGGCCCGCTGTCCTGCCTCAACGAAGCGCGCTACGGCATCATCTTCGGCGCGCTCGGCGCGGCCCGTGACTGCCTCGAGACCGCTATCGCCTACGCCCAGTCCCGCCGGATGTTCGACAAGTCGCTCGCCGCCTACCAGCTCACGCAGGCCAAGCTCGCCGACATGTCGCTCGAGCTCGGCAAGGGCATGCTCCTCGCGCTGCACCTCGGTGCCCGGAAGGACGCCGGCACGTTGCGCAGCGAGCAGGTCAGCATCGGCAAGCTCAACAACGTCCGCGAGGCGATCGAGATCGCCCGCACCTCGCGCACGATCCTCGGCGCCGCGGGAATCACGCTCGAGTACCCGGTGATGCGGCACGCCAACAACCTCGAATCGGTGCTGACCTACGAGGGCACGTCCGAGGTGCACCAGCTGATCCTCGGTCAGGCGCTGACCGGGGAGTCCGCCTTCCGCTGAGGTCAGCCCGTCGGGGTAACGACCTCGACCAGGTCGTCGAGCTCCGCGAAGTCGTCGGGGTTGCGCGTCCACAGCACCGCGTCGTGGACCCGAGCCGTTGCGGCGATCAGCAGGTCCGCCATGCGGGCGCGGGGTTGCCGACCCGCCGCGGCGACAGCGGCGGCGATCCGTCCGTACTCGCGGGCCACGACCTCGTCGAGCGGAAGGGCGTCGAAGGTCCGCTCGATCACGGCCACCCGACGGAGCCGCTCGGCCCTCGCGGCGTCGTCGTGCGCGACGAGGACCCCGAAGTGAAGTTCGGCGAGCGACACCGCGCTGATGGCGAATTCGGCGGCAGCGGATTCAGCGTCGTCGGACTCCGGTGCCGGACCGATCAGGACGCTGGTGTCGAGTAGGACCCTCACGCGGAGAAGGGGTCGCGGAGCCCGCCGTCGATGGTCTCGCCGTCGGCTGCCCACGCTGCATCCGCCGGACCTCGGAAGATCCCGGTCAGATCAGCCCAGCGGCGCCACTGCCGGTTGCGGGCGGGCCCGAGTTCCGCGACGGGGCGGCCGCTGACGGTCACGGCGAAGGTGGTCCCCGCTTCCACCTG
>JAVEDQ010000350.1 GCA_030840885.1 Frankiaceae bacterium | reverse complement strand
CTGGTTGGTCGTCCCCAGCGCCTTCGTCCTGCTGGTCGCCAGCTGGGTGCTCCTGGGCTTCGGCGCGACATCGCTGGTCGCCCTGCTCGCCGGGATCGTCGTCCTGGACCTGGCGCAACAGGGGCTGCAGATCAACCACCAGAGCGCCATCTACAAGCTCCGGCCCGAGGCGAGAAGCCGCCTGACGACCGCCTTCGTCGTCTCGATCTTTCTCGGCGGGTCGGCGTCGTCGGCCATCACGTCAGCGCTCTACGCCGCGGACGGCTGGGGCGCAGTGACTGTCTTCGGCGGGGTCGTGGCGGTGTTCGGGCTCGTCTTCTACCTGGTGAGCGAGGCGCGGTTGCGGGGCTCGCGCGAGGCCGTGCAGCTGCAGATGTCCGAAGCCTGACGCGGCTGGCGCCGCCGCCGAATCCGCGATAGCGATAAGGCCCATGGATCTGCACCGCCTCGCTCTCGAAGAGCGCCTTGAGTTCGCCGACCTCCTGCAGGCGTTGCGGCCCGCGGAGTGGGACGCCGAGAGTCTCTGCGTCGGGTGGCAGGTGCGGGACGTCGTCGCGCACGTCATCAGCTACGACGAGCTCGACGTCCGCAGCGTCGGCAAGGAGCTGCTGGCGGCGCGGTTCTCGCCGGACCGCCTCAACGGCATCCGACTGCAGCGCTTCGCGAACCTGCCGCCTGATGAGCTGCTCGCCGCCTTCCGAGCCCGCACGGAGCCCCGCGGACTCCCCGCCGGCTTCGGTGGGGCGATCGGACTGACGGACGCGCTCATCCACCAGCAGGACGTGCGTCGCCCGCTCGGTCTTCCGCGGAAGATTCCGCCGGAGCGGCTGCGCGCCGCGCTCTGGACCGCCTACACGGCACCGGTCGTGCGCGGCTTCTGGCACACCCGCGGGCTGCGGATGGTCGCGACCGACGTCGACTGGTCCTTCGGCTTAGGGCCGGAGGTTCGCGGCCCCGGTGAGGCCGTACTGATGGCTGTCGCGGGGCGGCGCGGGGTGGCCGGCGAGCTCAGTGGGCCCGGGCAGCCGCGGTTGACGGCGCGGCTGGGGTGAGGGTCAGACGTCCCAGGGCCAGTCGTCCTCGTCGACGAACAGCGCCTGCCAGACGGTGACTAGCGGACTATCACGCCAGGAACGGAGCGGGGAGGTGCGCTCGAGGAAATCGCGGTCGAGCGGGCTGATGCCGGCTTCGTGCACCGCGGCCAAGACCCAGCTCTTCGCGGCCTGCGCAATTGACCGGTCACCCTGCCAGGCCACCGCGTCACGTCGCGACGGAACTCCTTCGGATACGGAGTAGGCACAGCACTGATCCGTCCAGCGAGGCCGCAGCCTCACAGGCAAGGAATCAACTCAACCCTGGGCACTCGCTAGCGCTGGTCCAGCAACCTGAGAGCCTCCTGCAGCAACCCCCGCTGGGTTCCGGGGTCGCTCCTCAGGGCGCTCCACGCGTGCACAACACGGGCCAACGCAGCGGCTCGATGGAACCGCACCCGCCGCGGGTCGGCCGGCCCACCACTGGCGGCTTCGTACGCGCTGGTGAACTCATCGGCGGCCCGCCAGTGTTCGGCGTCGCCGATCCCGGTCGCTCCACGCGCCGTGACGTAGCACCACGTGCCGTAATACGCGACGTCGCGCAGCGGGTCGGCCCACTGGACACGGTCGAGGTCGATGAGGACCGGTCCGGCACGGCCGCCGATGACGTTGCGTGGGTTGAAGTCCCCGTGACACGCCACCAGCGGGGGGTCTTCGGGCTGACAGCGGCTGAGCGACTCCGCGAGCACCTGCATCTCGGCACCGACCGCCGAGCCGGCGAGATCGGCTGCCTTGCGACGCACGGACGCGACCACCTTTTCGTTGCCGCGCTTCTGTCCTGGCACGACGCCGCTGCGATGGAGGTCCGCCAACAGGTGCGCGACCGCGGCGTGGGTCTCGGGGCCCGGCAGGGTGCCGCGGTCCGCCATCGGAGTTCCTTCGACCAGTGCCATCACGAGCGCCCGCTGCTCGGGCAGCCAGGCAAGCGGTTCGGGCAGACCGGGAGGATGCCGGGAGGCTCCGAAGGAAGAACACCACAGCTGCCACGTGACCGCTGCCGCCGCCCTGCGCTGTGCGGGGTACCGCTTGACGACCACATGATTTGTGCCGCACCGACCCCGCGCCTCCGCGAGGTCCCACACGAGCACGGGCCGGTCGGCATGGCCGGTCGGCACGGGGGTGGGAGCTCCCTGCACGGGCATGCCCGCTTCGCGCAGCCCGGCCGCCAACCGATCAAGCGAGGCGCTCAAGCAGCCGCTCCGTCCAATCGCGCCGGCCCTGCCGTGTCTCGGCCAACACCGCGAGCCGGGCAGACGTCAACCGTCGCCACACCCCCAGATCCGGCGGCCGGGCGCCATAACCGCTGAGAAAGGCCGCGCCCGCCGCGCTGGCCTCCGCCGGGGATCGCTGCACGAGCACTTCTTCGCGGTCGAGATGTGCCAGGAAGTTGCCGACGTCGAGCCCGGGAGGCGCCATGGCGGCGTCGTCCAGATCGATCCACCACACCTGCGTTCCCACCACGACCTGAGCCGGATGGCAGTCGCGGTGCGACGGCACCAGGTGACCGTCGGAGCAAACAGCGCCGTCGATGACGCGGTCGAGCGTCGCCGTGGTTCGCGGAGTCCGGGACGCGCGCAGCTGCGTCAGCTCGTCGTCGAGGTTGCGCGTGCGGTCGAGGACCGCGCCGCTGCGGTGGAGACGCCCTAGCGCTTCGCCGGCAGCGCGGCACCCGGCCACGAACTCCGCACCTTTCAATTGCGTCAGCAGACTCCCATGCACGTACTCGGCGAGCGCGACGTGCCCGTCACCGCGCACGGCCAACGGCTGTGGGACGACGTCGCCGGCGGGGGTGGCCCGGATCGCCGCGACGCGCCGCGCGTTGCCGGACGCTCGGGCGGAGCGGAAGACCTTGACCACCCGATCGGCCCCGCCGACTCGAACTCGGTAGGCGACCCGCCGGCCCGGCAGGTAACGGAGCAGACCGACCACCTCGCCCTCGAGGACGAGCTGCTCGACCGATTCTCGCCACCGCGCCAGTGGAGGGTCGGCCACGAGCGGTGAATCAGCCGGCCAGTGCATGCGCGGTCGCCTCCGAGAAGAGCTGGGTCAGTTGCTCGGCCCGGCGGCGCCAGCTGTGGTCCCGCAGCGCTTCGGCCCGGGCGGGAACAGCCGCCGCACGGGCACTGGGCAGGTTCGCCAACAGGTCGGCAACGCCCCAGGCCAATGCGGCAGGATCGCTCGGCGGTACGAGCCGGCAGCTCGCCCGGTCGCTGAGCAGCCGACTCAATGTGCCGACGTCACTGGCGACGATGGGAAGGCCGGCCGCGAGGTACTCGTACACCTTCAGAGGACTGAAGCTGAAGTCGGGCAGCATCGGATACGGCGCGATCGCGACGTCCAGCGCGGACAGGAAGACAGGTACCCGGTCATGGTCGAGCTGACCGAGCCACCGGATCCGGTCGGCCACCTGCAGCGACTTGGCCACCCCCTCGAGCTCGGCGCGGAGCGGCCCGCTTCCAGCCACCGCGAGCACCACGCCGGGCAGGGCCGTCAGCGCCTCGAGGGCGCTGCGCAGCCCGTGCCAGGGACGAAGACTGCCGCTGAAACCGATCGTCGGCGTGTCCGGCGGCAGGCCGAGCATCCGACGCGCCTCCTGCTTGCCCGGTAGCGAAGCGAAGCAGGAGTCGTCGACGCCGTTCTCGACCACTTCCGTAGGGCCCGCGGGAGCGAGCACGGCAACGCGGCGGGCCAACTCATCGCTCACCACCACGCGCAGGTCCGCTTCCCGCACCGTCTGGGTCTCACGAAGGCGTGCGAGCCTCTGAAGCCGCAGCCCGCGGTACCGGGTTGCCTCCTCGGCGAGCAGGGCGTTGATCTCCACGACATGCGGGGCGCCCGTGTCCGCCGCCAGACGAGCGCCGATCCCGCCGAAGAGGGAGGTGCGCTCGTAGACGATGTCCGGCGCGAAGGTCCTCACCTCGTCACCGCCCTGTTGCAGGAGCTGCCGCTGGAACGCGAGCTTGCGCAACTCGTCTCGGACACCGGACGACCGAGCCGGGGGCGGCAGCAGCCGAGTCCGGAACGTTGCCGGCGGCGGACCCTCTCCGGCCACGCCAAGCAGCAGGACCTCGTGCCCGAGCCCCGCCAGGGCATTGCTGACGGCGGCCAGGTGCAGGCTGGCACCTTTGCTTCCAGGAAGCCGAATGCCGGTGTCGCTGCAGACGACGGCGATCCTCATCGACCGGCGCCCGCGGGAGCGACGCTGGACCACACGGCACGCAGCGCAGCGATGGAGCACGCGGGGTCGAAGCGTCGGAGCACCAGGTCGCGGCCTTGGCTGCCCAGCCGCTGCGCGAACACCGGATCCGCGACGAGCGACGCGATGGCAGCGGCCAGGGCCTCCGGGTCGTCCGGTGGAACGATCAGTCCGGTCTCGCCGTGCCTGACCACCTCGGGTATGCCGACCACGTCGGTCGAGATCACCGGCAGGCCGTGTGCCATCGCCTCGAGCAGCACCGTCGGCAGGCCGTCCCGGTCCCCGTCGTCCGCCACCCGGCACGGCAGCACCACCATGGAGCACCGGCGGTAGGCGAGGTCCACCTCGTCTGAGGACTGGGGACCCAGGAAACGCACCCGGCCTTGCGCCGGCCCCGTCTCGACGCGGCGCACGAGGTCCGCGGCGAGGGGCCCACCACCGATGACCTCGATCTGAGCTGCCCCGGCCGGAAGCAGACCGGCAGCGTCGACGAGAACGTCGACGCCCTTCTTCGGGACGAGGCGGGCCACGCAGAGCACGGGACCGGCGGGGATCGGGGTGCTCGCGGGCGCCGGACGGATGCCGTTCGGCACGTGCGTCACCGGCAGGGACGGGAAGACGTTCCGCAGGTGCTCGACGTTGAACCGGGACACGGTCACGACGGCGCTCACCCCCCGCAAGCGCCTCGGCAGCTGGGCCGCGTTCGCGGTCTCGAAGACATCTTTGGCGTGAGCGGTCACGGTGATCGGAACCCGGGCGAGGGCAGCCGCGTCGCGGGCCACCTCGGCCGCAGCCGTGGCGAAGTGGGCGTGCACGTGCCGCACGCCGTCCGTCCGGATGCGGTCGGCCACCATGCCGGCCTGCACGAACCGACGCCACTGGCCGTGGCGACGAGCCTGGACCGCCAGGCGCAGCCAGACCAACGGGGATCGGCCGGCTGTACGTATATGTGCGGCTGCTACCGCCCGCTGATACCAACGAGGATGGCGAGGGAGATAGCGAACCGACGCTCGAAGCGCCGTCAGCTCGGGGTGACGCGGCTCGTCCTCCGGTGGGAGCAACGCGTCGACCAACACGCGTTCGCCGGCGGCCTCCAGACCCAGAAGCTCGTGGAGTACGAACGTCTCGGACAGCCGCGGGAAGCGCTTCAACACGTAGAGGACGGGTTCGACTGACGCCGATCCGACGTGCACGGACGGATGGGCCGACTCTGTAAGGACATCAGGCTCTGTAAGGACATCAGGCTTCATACGACGCTCCGGGTGTTGGGCCGCAGGTGGTTCAGAGGCTGCGGACTGGGGGTCGGTCGCCGTCGAAGCGTTGCCGGGGCATCGGAAGTCGGTCCGTCGACCTCGCACGCGCGGCCGTCGCCGAGCGCGATCACTCGATCCGCGCCGGCGATGGTGGACAGGCGATGCGCGATGATCAAGGTCGTCCGGCCCCGGATCAAATTGCCGATGGCGTCCATCACGGCCGCTTCCGATTCACCGTCGAGCGCGCTGGTGGGCTCGTCGAGGATGAGGATGGGCGCGTCCTTCAGCAGAGCCCGGGCGATGGCGACGCGTTGGCGTTGGCCGCCGGAGAGATCCATGCCGTGCTCGCTCAGCACGGTCTGATACCCGTCGGGCAGCCGATCGGCGAACTCGTCGACGTGCGCGAGGGCAGCGGCACGCATCACCTCATGGGCAGCGGCATCGAGACGACCGCAGAGGATGTTCTCCAGCAGCGTTCCCTCGAAGAGGGCCGTGTCCTGCAGCACCAGCGCAACCTGGTCCCGGAGGGAACGGAGCGAGTACCGGCGGACGTCCACGCCGTCGATGAGCACACTGCCGTCAGTGACATCGAAGAACCGAGGAACGAGCCCGGCGAGCGTGCTTTTGCCTGCCCCGCTCGATCCGATCAGGGCCACCGTCTCGCCGGCCTGGATCTGCACGTTGACGCCACGCAGCACCGGCTCCCGTCCGTAGGAGAAGTGCACGTTCTCGAACTCGATGTCGCCGCGGACCCGGCCGGCCGGCCGTGCGTCCGGCAGTTCCTTGACGTCGGGTTCCTCCTCGAGCACCGCGGCGATGCGTTCGCCGCTGGCGACACCCCGGCCGATCACGAACCCCAGCTTCGACAGCGCCTTGACCGGCTTGTAAAGGGAGGTGAGATAGGTGAGGAAGACAAGAAGGACGCCGACCGTCATTTTGCCGTCGAGTACCCGGACTGCTCCGAACCAGAGGACGGCGGCGGTCGACAGAGCTGCCGTCCCGTCCACGACGGGTCCGAACCGAGCCTGCAGCCGGGCGGCCCGCAATGTCGCGTTGAGGCTTTCCAGGTTGAGACGGTCGAACCGCTTCCGGGTGTGATCCTCGAGTGTGAAGGCCTGCACGACCTTGATCGACGACAGGGTCTCGCTGGCGGCGGCCGCCATCTCACCGCCGTAGCGGCGGGCTTGCCGCGAGGCCCTCTTGACCTGACGGGTGGATCGGTAGATCGCCACGATCATCACCGGAGAGGCCAGAAAGGCCACCAGCGCGAACGTGGGGTCGACCACCAGCATCGTGATGGCCATGCCTCCAACGAGCAGACCGTTGGGCACGAGTACCGACAGCACCTGGACGAGCAGGTCCTGGACCCGATCGACGTCCGCAGTGAGCCGCGTGGTCAGGTCGCCTACGCGCTGCGTGCCGTGGTAGCGCAGGGAGAGTGACTGCAGGTGGGTGAACAGGGCCTGGCGCAGATCGTTCCCGATCCGTTCGCCCGCGCTCTGCATCAGCCACGTGGACCAGTAGTCGCTGAGCGCGGTGAGTCCGGCGATGAGCAGCACGAGGACGACCGCGGAGCCCAGTAGGACATGGGGTGACGCCTCGGCACCCGTCAGCCGGTGCAGGACACCGGAGCCCTGAGGGCTGCCGCGCGGCGCGAGCACCTCATCCACCACGAATTTGAGCGGCCACGGCTGGGCCAGACCGAAGGCGACGGTCACCGCCGCCAGCACCCCACCGGCCAGGAGCAGCCGCCGGTAAGGCCCGACGAAAACGGAGAACCGCATGAAGGTGGTGATCATGCGGCCACCCTCGGCTGTGCGAGTCGGAGCAGCTGGCGGGCGGCGACGTCGGCGCCGTCCAGCCGTATCCCGGCCGCTTTGAGTCGGGACGGCCCAGTGCGTCGCGACTGATTGAGTAGCCAGTGCACCTCGGAGGCGGGAGCACCGGCATCGACGACGTCCGCCAGCCCCAGCGAGGCCAGGCGACCGGCGCGGATGGCCTGCTCGCGGCGGGGGCTTCGGCGCGGGAACAGAATCGGTCGCTGCCCTGCCGCGAGGGCCTCCACAGTCGAGTTGTAACCAGCCATGCACAACACCGCAGCTGCGCGGGCGAACAAGTCGACGCAGCCGTCGAGGTCGTGCTCGACCGCCATCCGATGCCCCGATAGGCGACGCGTATCGCTCAGTGCGGCGTCGTCGGTGTAGCACCCGGCAGCAACCACCGCTCGCCACGGGGGAGCGCGCCGCACGAGTTCGGCAGCCAACGCGAAAACCTCGCCGCCGTCGCCGCCGCCACCGGCGGCGACCGCAAGCAGACCCGGCTCGGACCGGGTGCTTTCGACGCTCTCGACCACCCAGCCGCAGTACACCGGCGTCACCGGAAGCCCGTATTCGGCCTCGTGGTCGACAAAGGTCGGGCTGCCGTAGACGAGGACCTCGTCGAACACGTCGGTGACGCCGGCCCACCCGGCGCCGCGCATCTCGGTGGCGACCACCTCAGGCGCATCCAGGACGTCACGGAGCCCGAGCACGTTGACGGCTCCGTTGTCCCGGGCCAACTCGAGCCCGGCCCGGAGTTCGCCGGCTGTGCCGTACGGATGCCGGTCCACCACGATCACCTGCGGATCGAGACGCTCGACGAGGCCGCGGAACTGACGCTGCCGCACGGTGATCGCCTCGGTGGTGGGCATGGACTCGCAGCGATAGTCACCGCTGCCCACGTTCTTGAGCAACGGAGGAACCTGGACCACCCGGATCCGGGGGTCATCGAGCCACCGTGGTCTCGTGGCGACGCCGGTCACCAGCGTGACGTCGGCGGAGGGGTCCGCCGCCAGGATGCTGCGGGCGACGAGCAGATTCCGCCGCACGTGCCCGAGGCCGAATCCGTCATGCGAGAACAGCAGGTAGCCGCTCATGCTCGATCTCGGCGAGGCGAGGTCATGCTCATATTGCCCTCCGTGGCGGGAAGTGCGTGCCGCTGTCGCGACCAGCGCCGCGGGATCGCGACGTCTTATTGAGACGAAGGTGATCGGAAACGGAGGG
>JAVEDQ010000311.1 GCA_030840885.1 Frankiaceae bacterium | reverse complement strand
GACGACGTCGTGCTTTGCGTTCATCGGCGGACCTTCCCGGGGGCTCTTGCAACTCGCTGTCGACTGCTGTAACGGCTTGTGCCCCCCTGCGGTGACGCGGAACCGCGCGACGGTTCCGAATCACACTGATGGCCCCTTCAGGACTCCAACGGGCGTGCCGACGTTCCTCCATTTGGCCGACGACAGGCAGATGCGTGCAGGTCAGCTGCCCATGGCCGACGCAGATGAGTGGCCACCGTTGCAAGATTCACGTTTAGGAACCGGCGCAGCCGCACGTCCCGCCGGCAGGCCCGTCACGCCGGGCGAAACGCCTTCTGCCCGGGCGATGTGGATCAAGCGCGGAGGCTGGCCGCGCCCGACCAGCTGGCCGCGGCCGGGCGGCAGTGGCCGCGGCCGGACACCCGGAAACGGGAGCCCGTCCATCGGGTCGCCGGACAGGGCCAGACCGGTGAACCTCCCCTCGACGAGCAGTTGCCAGCCCTGGTCGTAGCCCACGCGGCCGCCGTTGCGGCGGGCCACGACGACGGACAGCCCGATCTCGTCCGCGAAGGGCAGCAGTTCGGTCAGCGGACCGAGCCCGCCGTCGAGCCCGGAACTCGGAAGCAAGTCGTAGTCGTCGATCACCAGCACCTGCGTGGGAGGTGGCGCGACGGCGAGCGATGCCGCCTCCGGCGACGGAAACCTCGCCCCGCCGTGGGCCTGGACCCCCTCGTCGACCGGCAGCCTGTCGCGGAGATGTTCCGCAAGGTCAGCGAGGGCGGCCGAGATGGCGCGAGGTGAGAAGGCGTAACGGGAACCTGGTGGGACCGCGGTCAGCAGGCTCCGTCGCCGATCCATTACCCACAGGTCGTCACGGGCCGGGTCCAGCTGCGCGAGCACCGTCCGCAGCGCCGTACTACGCCCGCTGCCGCCGTCTCCGGCGACGACGAGGTGGCGCCCGGGCCGAGCGACGTCGACCGTGGCGGCGGTGTGGAGACCTCCTCCGACGCCGAGGCAGACCGTGCCTGCCCGGAGCAGCGGGGCCAGGGGGACCGTTGCCGGTAGCGCGCGCAGGGCCGGCGCGCGGTGGGCGTGCCCGGTCCGGTCCTGGTCGGGAGTAGGAGCCAGGTCGGGAACACGTGCGAGAGCCGGCCGGGCGATCTGCGCCTCGTGGCCGTCGGGGGTGAGCAGGCGGCCGGGCCGAGCCCTGGACAGCGTCGCGGCGCGGGCCTTGCCGTGCTCGGATTCGTAGGGATCGGCCAGCCGCAGCTCCCAGCGGTGGGAGAGGTGCTCGCGCAGACCGGCCCGGAAATCGCCCCACCCGCCGCCCGTGACGACCAGATGCAGTCTTCGGGTCAGACCGCTCGCGGCCAGCTCGGTGACGGCATCGGCGGCCGACTCGTGCGATCTGCGCAGCCGGACCCAGTCGTCGACCACGAGAACGACCACGCCGAAGCCGTCGTCCGCCTCGCTGCTGCCCCTGCTGCCGCTGCTGCCCCGGCTTCGGCAGAGTTCGGTCAGCGTCTCCACGATCGCGGTGACCTGCTCGCCATCGGTGATCGAGCCCACCGTGCCGACGTGCGGGAGCCGGGCGACGTCAGCCAGTGCGGGACTGCCGTCGGTGAGGACGTAGACCTGGAGCTGCTGCGGACTCGCCGAGGCGGCGAACTGCGCCACGACCGCCGCTGCCGCCGTCGACCGGCCCGACCGGGGGGCCCCGACGATTGCGAGATGCCCGGCGGCCAGGTCGGCCTGGAGCGGCTCGCGGCATTGCAGGTCCGGTCGGTCGACGAGGCCGACCGTCACCAGGAGCGGTGCCTCGGGTCGCGGGACGACGTGGAGCGGGGCGAGGTCGTCCGGCAGCGGCGGCTCCCACAGCGTCGCGTCCGGGACCGCGACGCCGGCCCAGCGGGACGCGACCTCGGCCACCAGTGCCTCGAGGCCGTCGGCCAGGGCGGCGTCGAAGCGTGTCACCCGTCCGTCGACGGCGAGCAGTCCGCTGCCTGGCGTGGCGGGGAGCCGGTAGGCCGCGTCGGTTCCGAGCACGGTGGTGGAATCCGCCGCCGAGAACGTCCGCAGACAGATCCGGTACCGCAGATGGCTCTCCAACCCGCGGAGCCGGCCTTCGTCGAGCCGTTGCGACGCGAGGAGCAGGTGGATGCCGAGGCTGCGCCCGAGCCGCCCCAGCGAGACGAACAGGTCGAGCAGGTCAGGTGCAGCGCCGAGCAGCTCGCTGAACTCGTCGACGACGAGGACGAGCGTGGGGAGCGGGGCAGCGGCGGCCGCCGGGCAGCGTCGGTAGTCGGCGACGCTATCGACCCCGGCGTTCCGGAGCAGTTGCTGCCGGCGGCGCATCTCGGCGCGCAGCGAGCGATCAGCGCGCTCGAGCAGTCGGGGTTCGGATTCGAGGTTGGTCACCGTGCCTCGGACGTGCGGGAGTTCGGCGAAGGGGAGTACGGCGGCGCCGCCCTTGAAGTCCCAGCAGACGAGGCCGAGCTCGTCCGGGCTGAACCGGTAGACGAGCCCGGCGATCACCGTGCGCAGCAGCTCGGATTTCCCGGAGCCGGTCGCGCCGATGAGCAGGCCGTGCGGGCCGGAACCGCCGAGCGCCGCCTCGGCGAGGTCGAGTTCCAGGC
Organism: Frankiaceae bacterium; assembly: GCA_030840885.1. Taxonomy (GTDB): domain Bacteria; phylum Actinomycetota; class Actinomycetes; order Frankiales; family Frankiaceae; genus JAVEDQ01. The sequence continues at coordinate 2,947 of JAVEDQ010000311.1, read as the reverse complement.
AGCGCTCCGTGGTGTCCTGCCCGAGCGGTACGGCAAGGCGACCTGCCTGTTGCTCGGAGGGCAGTTCCAGCAGTGGCCGCAGCCGCACCGGCCCGCAGCGGGAGGACCTGCCCTCGGCTACGGTCCGGCAGCCCGCGAGCTCCCGGGCCAGCCGCTCGGCGTCCTTGTGGCCGACCGCTTCCGGGCGGGCGACCACGAGCGGGGGTGAGCCGTCGGCGTATCGCACCGTCAACCCGTCGTCGTCCAGCCCGGCCAGGCCGGCGAGCGACGGGGGTAACGCGCCGTCGTCGGGGTCGACGACGAGGCAGGTGAGGTCGGCCCTCGAGGTCCATTCGGCCAGCAGGGCGGGAACGAGCCGGCAGGCAGCGGCGCCGACCACGAGCACCAGCCCGCTGTGCGTGGGTCGTCGGCCCCCGCCGAGCGCGTCGTTCGTTGCAGCCGCGGGCACGTGGCCGGCGACGAGCCGGGCGAGCTCCTGCGGATCGGACGTGACGGCAAGGGTGTGGGGCAGGAGCCCGAGCCAGGCGGCCTCCTCGTCCGGGACAAGGCCGGCGAAGGACACCTCGCCGGGGGCGTGCATCACCGCCACGCCCAGAACGAGGGCGCGTAGGGCCGGCCAGACGTGCGGCGCCGGGCCGGTGAGCCCCAGCGAGTGGACCGTGCGGAGGTCGAGCGCGAGCGGCACGTCGTCGACGTGGGCGTGTACCGCGACCAGCAGCGCCGCCTCGTCGCGGAGGTCGGCCTCCTCGTCGGCGGTGGGTGGGGACTGCTCGCGCCGGACGCCGCCGGCGAGTGGATGTCGGCCGCGACCGATCCGGACCACGAGGAAGTCGGCGTCTGCCGGCCGGCGCTCCCACAGCTGTTCGCTCGCCACGACCCCGGGCCAACGGGACGGGTCCGGGTGGGTCACCTCCAGCGACTGCCGCTGCCTCGCGGCCAGTTCGGTCAGCTCCGTGTGTCGCTGGTCGAGGTGGGCCGAGTAACGCGCGCGCACCGCCTCGTGCCGACGCGCGCGGCTGCGGCCCGACGCGACGCGCATCCCGACGGTCGCGCCGATGGCCAGCACCGCCATGCCGACCCCGAGGGCGATGTAGAGCGCCGAACCGCTCACGAAGGCGAAGCCCACGATGCCGAGGCTCGACAAGGCGGGCAGCAGGGTCGTGGCCCATTTCGACCCCTCCGGCTCCAGCGGGGCCGGGGGAGCGGCGATCATGACGGGCTCGGTGGGGAGCGCCGGCGGGAAGGAACGGACGGGCCGCGCGACGAGGCGCTGACCTCGTGCTGCGGAAGCCATGTCACGCACCGTAGGGCGGGGCTCCGACCGTCCCGCGAGGTTGTCCACAGGCAGCCCGCCACCTCGCGGACCACCGCGTGCGACGGCCGGGCTTGCTAGTCTGAGCGTCGCTGATCGGGCGATTAGCTCAGCGGGAGAGCACTGCCTTCACACGGCAGGGGTCACTGGTTCGAAACCAGTATCGCCCACCTGGAGCGAGGCGCGCCGGCAGGAGCGCACCGCGCAGCCGCTGGTGAGCGGGGGAGCGAAAGTGACGAACGTGGCGACTTCAGGAGACGGCCCGCCCAGCACCCTCCTCGATTCCGACGTATGGGCAGGGCTGATCAACATCGCCGGCTGGCGGCCCGGGAGCGCCGGCGACCAGAAGGTGATGGAGCCCGCGACGGGGGCGACCCTCGGGGCCATCGGCCTGGCCGACGTGGCGGACGTCGACCGAGCGGCGCGCCGCGCTGCCCAGGCGCAGCGGGAGTGGGCGGCGCGAAAGCCGGAGGAGCGCGCTGCCGTCCTACGTCGTGCCGGCCAGTTGTGGGAGGACCACGCAAGCGAGGTCCACGACTGGATCGTGCGCGAGGCCGGTTCGATTCCCGCCAAGGCTGAACTGGAGACACACATCGCCGCCGCCGAGTGCTTCGAGGCAGCGGCTCTCCCGACGGCTCCGTCGGGAGAGGTGCTGGCGACCAACGAGCAGCGCTGGTCGTTCGCGCGCCGCCGCCCGGTCGGAGTCGTGTCGGTGATCGCGCCGTTCAATTTCCCGCTGATCCTCGCAATCCGCGCGGTGGCGCCGGCGCTGGCCCTGGGGAACGCCGTGCTGCTCAAGCCCGACCCACGCACCGCGGTCAGCGGCGGAGTGAGCATCATGCGGGTGTTCGAGGAGGCCGGCCTGCCGGAGGGGCTTCTCTCGCTGCTGCCCGGCGGGTCGGACGTCGGAACCGCGCTGGTCGAGCACCCCGCGGTGCGCGTCATCGCCTTCACGGGTTCGACGCGCGCCGGTCGGATCATCGGTGAGACCGCCGGTCGGCTGCTCAAGCGGGCTCATCTGGAGCTCGGTGGCAACAACGCGATGATCGTGCTTCCCGGCGTCGACCTTGCGGCCGCAGCGTCGGCAGCGGCGTTCGGCAGCTACCTGCACCAGGGCCAGATCTGCATGACCACCGGCCGGCACCTGGTGCACACCGACATCTACGACGACTACGTCGCCGCGCTCGCCGAGAAGGCCCGGCACCTGCCCGTCGGCGATCCGGCCCGCGAGCAGGTGGCGCTCGGGCCGATCATCGACACCCGGGAACGGGACCGTATCGACGGCGTGGTCCGCGAGGCCGTCACTGCGGGCGCACGGCTGGCGGCCGGGGGCGAGTCCGCGGGCGCCGGCTACCTGCCGACGGTGCTCGCCGACCTGCACCCGGACAACCCCGCCTGGCGTCAGGAGATCTTCGGCCCGGTGGCTCCGGTCATGCGGTTCGCCACGGTCGACGAGGCGGTGGGGCTGGCCAACGACACGGAGTACGGACTGTCCGCGTCGATCCTCGGCGACGTCGGCATGGCGATGCAGATCGCGGACCGGCTCGAGTCGGGGAAGGTCCACATCAACGAGCAGACGGTCGCCGATGAGGCCAACGCGCCGTTCGGTGGGGTCAAGGACTCGGGGAACGGCGG
>JAVEDQ010000290.1 GCA_030840885.1 Frankiaceae bacterium | reverse complement strand
TGGCGGCATCGACGACGCGGAACGTGTCCTCGGCTTCCCCGCGGTACCACTCCTGCCGGAAGCGCCGGAACGGTGTCGGGTCGGCCTGCATGAACACGCCCGGCTGGGCCCCGTCGACGCCGGCGTGAAAGGTGCCGGACCGGTCGATGACGTGCCCCTGCCGGTCGAGCACGGCGGTGTCCTCACCGAAGTACCAGACGTTGCCGCAGGTGTCCTGGGCGTAGTCGTCGCTGGTCCGCTCCTCGAGCCGCCCCGCAAGGAAGAGCCGGTCCTCGACGACGCGGGTGCGGACGCCGTCGACCACACGCGTGCGGGACGTCACCGTGACGACGTCGATCGCGGACTTACCGTCCTTGCTGCCGGCGTAGATCGACGGTGGTGCCGGGACGCATCGGCAGCCAGGGGTTCGTAATGTTCGGGCTGAACCCCGACCTGTCGATCTGAGGCCGGTAGGAGGCCCCGGGTCCGAATGCCGGCAGCGGACAGTTCCGGGGTAACTCTCAGCCGGAAGCAGCGGCACTGGAGTCGAGCGGTAGTCGAACGACGAACCGCGCCCCGACGCAGCACGGCTCCGCGGTGACCCGACCGCCATGGGCCTCGACCACGTCGCGCACGATCGCCAGCCCGAGTCCGGCGCCGCCGGTGTCACGGTCCCGGCCCTCCTGCAAGCGTGTGAAGCGTTCGAAGATGTGGTCGGTATCGGCTGGAGCGATGCCGGGTCCGTCGTCCGCGATCCCGAGCACTGCTATGCGACGGGGACCGGTGGACGGGTCGGTGTTGCCGACCTGCACATCGAGGGACACGCGGACGGTGCCCTGGGCGTGCCGGATCGCATTGTCGAGCAGGTTCCGAACGACGCGACCCAGCATCGCGGCGTCCCCGCAGACCCGGGCAGCGGCAACGGCGGCGGAGAGGGTGATCCGACCAGCCGCTCCTGCCGCGAGTTCGCGTGCCGCCGCGAGCTCGGCGAGGACCACGTCGTCGAAGTCCACGGGAACGAGCCGGGGCGGGCGAGCGTCGACCCTGGCGAGCGTCAGGAGATCGTCGACGAGCCGGCTCATCCGCAGCACCTGAGGGCGGAGGTCCGCATCCGCATCGGCTGTGGCCTGCACCGCCGTTCGGTCTTGGCGCTCCTGCACATCGAGCCGGGTCAGGAGCGCGGCGAGCGGGGTCCGCAACTCGTGGGCGGCGTCGCCTACGAACGCCCGCTGCCGTTCGAGCGCCCGGTCAGCGCGCTCGAGGAGTTCGTTCAAGGTGCGGGCGAGTCGTTCGAGTTCGACGCTGGAGCGGGGGATGTCGACACGTCGATCGAGGTCGTGGCCGGAGATCGCCGCCGCCTGCCGCCGCAGGATCTCGACGGGGTGCAGCGCCCGGCCGACCAGCGTCCACGTCATGCCGACGAGTACCGCCAGTACGGCCGGCAACCCGAGTGCGAGCAGGATGGCCAGCTGGTGGATGCTGTCCGCGACGTCGTCGGACGGCACGGCCGCGACGACATGCAGGGGCCCAGCGGGTCCTGCCACCGTCGCTGCGGCGAGCCGATAGGAGTCGGCCTCCCCACCGATGGACGTGCCGGAGACGGCGCGGACCGCGCCCGCTGGACGGGTCGGCAGTGGCTGCGGGCGGATGTCTCCTGTGGCAACCCGCGAACCCGCAATCACTCGCCCGGCCGCATCTGTGACCTGCACGACCTCCTCGTCCGTGGCGGTCGGCAGCGGGTCGGTCAGGCGTTGTGACCGAACCAGTTCGGTCACGGCGGCGACGCGCTGCCGAACCGTGGAGTCGACGGATCCGAGCAGGCTGTGGTGCAGGCGGACGACGAGCAGAACGCTCGCCAGCGCCAGGGCGACCGCCATCACGACAGCAGCCGCGGCCGTCAGCTGCACTCGGAGGGATCGTGCGAGGTGAGGCACCCGCGCCACCGGGGGCATGACTACCGCTCCACGGCGGGGACACCGCCATCGGAGCGAAGTCGATAGCCCGCCCCGCGGATGGTCTCGATGCTCGTCCTGCCGAATGGCACGTCGATCTTGCGGCGGAGGTAGCCGATGTATACCTCGACGATGTTGAGGTCGCCCTCGAAGTGCTCGTCCCAGACATGCCCGAGCACCTGTGTCTTGCTGCAGATGTCGCCGAGGTGGCCGGCGAGGTGGTGCAGGACCGCGAACTCGCGGGTGGTCAGGACCACCTCGATCACCCCTCGCCAGCACCGTCTTGCCGCGGGGTCGATGGTGAGATCGCCCGCCGTCAGCTGGACGGGTCGTTCAGGCGTCCCCCGTCGCAGCAACGCCCGCAGGCGGGCGTGCAGTACGACGTAGGAGAACGGCTTGACGAGGTAGTCGTCAGCGCCGAGGTCGAGCGCGTCCGCGATGTCGTGCTCGCCGTCCTTGGCGGTGAGCATCAGGACGGGGCTCCATACGTCCGCGGCCCGGAGCCGCCGCACCACCTCGTAGCCGGAGCACCCCGGCAGCATGATGTCGAGCAGGATCGCGTCGTACTCCTCCTGGGTGGCGCTCCAGAGCCCCTCCGTTCCGGTCCGGGCGACGTCCACCGCGAACCCGTCCTGCCCCAGTCCGCGCGCGAGATCATCGGCGAAGGCCTTCTCGTCTTCGACGAGGAGGATGCGCATCGGCCCGGCCCCCTCGTACGATTCGGCGGCGTCCACCGGTCTCACCTGAAGCCGCCCAGTGTGGCTGTGGCCGCCTGAACGTGGGCTGAGATTTCGCAAGCTCGAGCCGGCCCGGTCCTCTCAGCGAGGTCTCAGCTTCTCGCCGCCACCATGGGCTCGCAACATCCCGGAACTCGAACCCGAACGAGGAGACACGTCATGAACTGGACGATGAAGCGAGGAGCGATCGTGGCCGGAGCGGCCATCGTCGTAGCGGCCACAGCGGGCTTTACCTATGCCGCGGCGAGCGACTCCAGTTCCGAGCAGTCCAGCGAAGCGGCGTACACCGCGGCGCATCGCGGCGAGGCTGCGGTCCCGGAGTCGGCGGCCGTCGAGGCGGCCCTGAGCCGGCATGCCGGGACCCCCACCGACGTCCACCTCCAGAACGAGGGCGACGGTCTGCGGTGGGAAGTCAAGCCGCAGTCCGGAACGCAGGTGTGGGAGGTCCAGGTGGACGGTCAATCCGGTCAGGTCGTGAGCGACCAGCCAGACGAGTGAACCTGCCGCAGGACTGGGGACGGGGCAGCACGCTCGCAGGCGCACAGGGCACGGAAGGGTCTGGCCCGGGTTCAGTTGACTCTTTGCCGGTGAGGATGCGTCCTCGGTGGAAGGATCGGTAGGGCAATCTGGCCAGGGATCTGGGCTACGACCGGCAGGGGTGCGGGCCGTGCCCGACGCGCTGGGGCTGATTGACTAGGGTCATGCGGATCGTCGCGCTGGCGGGCGGCATCGGTGGTGCCCGTTTCCTGCGCGGGCTGCGCCAGGTGGAGCCCGGGGCCGAGGTCACCGCCGTCGTCAACACCGGGGACGACATCACCCTGCACGGGCTGCGGGTGTGTCCGGACCTCGACACCGTCATGTACACCCTCGGCGGTGGCATCTCCGCCGAGCGGGGCTGGGGTCGCGAGGACGAGACCTTCGTCGTGAAGGAGGAGCTCGCCGCCTACGGCGTCGGGCCCGCCTGGTTCGGCCTCGGCGACCGCGACCTGGCCACCCACCTCGTCCGCACCCAGATGCTGGACGCCGGCTACCCGCTCTCGCAGGTCACGACGGCGTTGTGCGACCGCTGGCAGCCCGGCGTGCGCCTCCTGCCGATGACCGACGACCGGGTCGAGACGCACGTCGTCGCCGACGTCCCGGCTCGCGACGGCCGGCCCGCCGGTCGGCAGGCGCTGCATTTCCAGGAGTGGTGGATCCGCTACGGCGCGAAGCTCCCCGCCGAGCGGATCGTCGGCGTCGAGGCGGAGAAGTCGACCCCGGCGCCGGGCGTGCTGGAGGCGATCGCCGAAGCCGACGTCGTGCTGCTGCCGCCGTCGAACCCGGTCGTCTCCATCGGGACGATCCTCGCCATTCCCGGCATCCGGGAGGCGCTGCGTTCGGCTCGGGCGCCGGTGGTGGGGGTGTCGCCGATCATCGGGGGCGCGCCGGTCCGTGGGATGGCCGACGCGTGCCTGGCCGCCGTCGGGGTCGAGGTCAGCGCGGAGGCGGTGGGCCGGCACTACGGGGCACGGCGTGGTCCGGATGGCACCGGCTCCGAGGCGGCGGATGGCTTGCTCGACGCGTGGCTCGTGGACTGCCGTGACGAGGGTGCGACCGTGCCGGGCGTCGAGGTGGTCTCCCGCGACCTGCTGATGCCCGACCTCCCCTCGGCGGCAGCGCTCGCGGGCGCGGCGCTCGAGGTGGCCCGTGCTCTGCGTTGAGCCCGTCCTCGGCATCGGTGAGGTGCAGGCCGGCGACGACCTCGCCGCCCTGATCCTCGGCGCGCTGCACCTCGGTTCAACGGCGTTGCAGGACGGCGACGTCGTCGTCATCACCTCGAAGGTCGTGAGCAAGGCCGAAGGGCGGCTGCTGCCCGCCGAGGGCGACCGGGCCGCAGTCCGCGACGCGGCCGTCTCCGCCGCCACCCGCCGGGTGGTCGCGCGTCGCGGCGCCACCCGCATCGTCGAGACCCACGACGGGCTCGTCATGGCCAACGCCGGCGTGGACACCTCCAACGTCGCCACCGATCTCGTCGCGCTGCTCCCCGAGGACTCCGACGCCTCCGCGGCCCGCATCCGTCGCGACCTGACCGCTGCCTCCGGCGCGGAGGTGGCCGTCGTCGTCACCGACACCTTCGGTCGACCCTGGCGGCAGGGGCTCGTCGACGTCGCCATCGGCGTCTCCGGGCTTGCTGCCCTCCGCTCGCTGATCGGCCAGAAGGACGCCTACGGCAACCAGCTCGGGATGACCGAGGTCGCCGAGGCCGACGAGCTCGCCTCCGCCGCCGAACTGGTCTGCGGGAAGCTCGACGGCGTACCCGTCGCCGTCGTCCGCGGCTATCGCGGACTGCCCGACGACGGCCGCGGCGCACGGGCGCTGGTGCGGCCTGCAACGGAGGACATGTTCCGGCTGGGGACCGCCGAGGCGTGGCATGAGGGTCAGCTGGCGGCCGTTCCCGCGAGGCGGACGGTGCGGTCGTTCACCGACGCGCCTGTGGACCCTGCTGCCGTGGAGCGGGCGGTGGCCGCCGCCGTCACCGCTCCCGCGCCGCATCACACGACGCCGTGGCGGTTCGTGGTGGTCGAGCAGCGCCGGGAGGAGCTGCTCGA
>JAVEDQ010000270.1 GCA_030840885.1 Frankiaceae bacterium | reverse complement strand
ACGCGATTGATGCCCGACCGCTCCGACTGCCAGCGCTGCTCCAGCGCGTCGAGCTCCGCCTGCCGCTGGACGAGCTCGGCCTTCGCGTCGGCGAGCCGCTGCCGGGACGACTCGTCGCTCTCGGTCTCCAGGCTGGCGACGTCGCCGTGCAACCGCTGGACGCGCCGCCGCGCATCGTCGATCTCGACCGGGTCGGAGGTCTGCTCCATGCGCAACCGGGCAGCGGCCTCGTCGACGAGGTCGATGGACTTGTCGGGCTGGAAGCGGCCGGAGATGTAGCGGTCGGACAGCGTCGCCGCGGCGACCAGCGCCGAGTCCATGATCTGGACCTTGTGGTGGTTCTGGTAGGCCGGCTTCAGCCCGCGGAGGATCGCGATGGTGTCCTCGACGGACGGCTCGCCGACGTAGACCTGCTGGAAGCGCCGCTCGAGAGCCGGGTCCTTCTCGATGTTGGTGCGGTACTCGTCGAGGGTGGTCGCACCGATCAGGCGGAGCTCACCGCGGGCGAGCATCGGCTTGAGCATGTTGCCGGCGTCCATCGAGCCCTCGGCCTTGCCGGCGCCGACGACGGTGTGCAGCTCGTCGATGAAGGTGATGATCCGGCCCTCGGCCTCGGAGATCTCCTTCAGGACGGCCTTGAGCCGCTCCTCGAACTCGCCGCGGTACTTCGAGCCCGCGATCATCGAGCCGAGGTCGAGCGACAGCACGCGCCGCCCCTGCAGCGACTCCGGGACCTGCTTGGCGACGATGCGGTGGGCGAGGCCCTCGACGATGGCGGTCTTGCCGACGCCCGGCTCGCCGATGAGCACGGGGTTGTTCTTCGTCCGGCGCGAGAGCACCTGGATGACCCGGCGGACCTCGGCGTCACGGCCGATGACGGGGTCGAGGCGCTGCTGCTCGGCGAGCTCGGTGAGGTCGACGGAGTACTTGCGGAGCGCCTCGCCCCCGCGGGTCGACGGGATCGCGGCGGCCAGCGCGTCGGCAGAGGCCCCGGCGTCCTTGAGGATCTTGGCGGCGTCGCCCCCGGCCTCGGCGAGCCCGACGAGCAGGTGCTCGGGCTCGACGTTCTCGTCGCCCGCAGCGGTCGCGGCCTTCTGCGCACCGGACAGCGCGGCGATGACCTGGCGCGTCGGTTGCGGGGCACCGACGGAGCTACCGCTGACCTTCGGCAACGCGGCGATCGCGGCCTCGGTGGCGGAGCGGACGGCCTGTGGGTTCGCGCCGACCTTCTCCAGCAGCGGGTTCACGACGCTGTCGGGCTGCTCGAGCATGGCCAGCAGCAGGTGGACCGGCTCGATCTGCGGCGCTCCGGCCCCGGTCGCCCGGGTGGCAGCCGCCTGGAAGGCTTCCTGGCTCTTCGGTGACAGCTCTGCATTCATGCTCGTGGTCGTCCTTCGTTCGTGGTGATGCTGCGTTCGTGGTGATGCTGCGTTCGTGGTGGTGCTGATTTGAGGGGTGGATCGCCGTCAGCGGCGTCGCCAGACGACGACCTCGCCCTTCACCGGCACGAGGTCACGCCGCTGGCTGCGCTGTGCGGCCGCGACCTCGGTCTCTGCGGCCAGCCGAGCCGAGACGACCTCGGCCTCCAGTTCGCGGACGCGCGCCTGCAACGCCTCGACCTGATTCTCGAGGGCGAGGATGCGGCGGATGCCCTCGAGGTTGACGCCCTCCTCCTGCGAGAGGCGCTGCACCTCGCGCAACAGCGCGACCTCGCGGGCGGAGTAGCGACGGCCGCGCCCCGACGACCGGCCCGGGCTGACGATCCCGAGCCGGTCGTACTGGCGCAACGTCTGCGGATGCATGCCGGCGAGCTCGGCCGCGATGGAGATGACGTAGACGGGGGTGGCGTCGTCGTGGCCGCCCAGCCCCGGGTACGCCGAATCGGGACGGGGACGCGAGCCGCCGATCCTGCTACCGCTACCGAAGGCCTCCACCGTCTCGCTCCTCTTCCCTCGAACCTGACACTGCTACGGACGAAGCAGCACCCGTGCCGCGGGGATCAGCTCCCGAACAGGTGTGCCCGCGGATCGTCGGCCGCCTGCTTCGCGTACTCCTCCAGTGCGTTGCGGGCCGCAGCGGACACCTTCTGCGGCACCGCAACGTCCACGGTGACCAGCAGGTCGCCCCGGGCGTCGTCGCCCTTCGGCATGCCACGGCCCCGCACGCGGAGCCGTCGGCCCGGGGCCGTCCCGGCGGGGATGCGGACCGTGACGGGCCCGCCGTCCGGCGTCGGCACCTTGATCTCGGCGCCGAGCGCGGCCTCCGGGAAGGTGACCGGCACGGTGACGGTCAAGTTCGCGCCGTCACGTCCGAACAACGGGTGCGCGGCGACGTGCACCACGACCTCGAGGTCGCCGGCCGGACCGCCTCGCTCTCCGGCAGCTCCCCGGCCCCGGACCCGCAGCTTCTGGCCGTCCGCGACGCCCGCGGGGACGCGGATGCGCTGCAGCCGCTCCCGCCGACCTGTGCCCCGGCAAACCGGGCACGGGTTGTCGATCAACTGACCCTTGCCGCGGCAGTCGCGGCACGGCTCGGACAGCGCGAAGCCGCCCTGACTGGTGCTGATGACACCGAGACCTTGGCACGTGGGACAGGTCCGCGGGGCTGTACCCGGGGCTGCACCGGTGCCGATGCAGGTCTCGCAGGCCGCGGCACCGGGGAGCCGGACCGTTGCCTCGATACCGCGCAGCGCGTCCTCGAACGAGATCGAGAGCTCGGCGGCGAGGTCATTGCCCCGACGGGGGCCGCGGCCGGGCGAGCTGTTGCGCTGGAAGATCGAGTCGAACAACCCGCCGGCGTTGCCGCGGACGTTCCCCCGGACGTTGCCCAGCAGGTCCGACAGATCGAAGGGCACGCCGGCGCCGGCGGGAGCTCCGTCGCCGAAGCCCCCCAGCCCGCCGCCGGGGCGGCCGCCCGCCGCGAACAGCGAGCGCGCCTCGTCGTACTCCTTGCGACGGGCCTCGTCGGAGAGCACGTCGTAGGCCTCGGAGACGTCCTTGAAGCGCGCCTCGGCCTTGGCGTCACCCGGGTTCTTGTCCGGGTGCAGCTCACGGGCGAGCTTCCGGTAGGCCTTCTTGATGTCCGCCGCGCTCGCGGTCTTGGCGACGCCGAGGGCCTTGTAGTAGTCCTTCTCGACGAAGTCCCGCGTGCTCACGGCCTCACCCTGTCTCTGTCGTTCCTGACCCTGCTGTGCCTGCCGGCTCCGCTGCTGGTGCCGCCTCGCCCTCGGGCGACTCGGCCACGACCACCTGGGCCGGGCGGAGCACCCGACCCGCGTGGCGGTAGCCGGCCCGGTACACCTCGACGCAGGTCGGGCCGCTGAGGCCCGGTGCCGAGGTGTACACGAGCGCTTCGTGCTGCTGCGGGTCGAAGGCATCGCCCTGATCACCGAACCGCTCGAGACCGAGCGAGCCGAGTGTGTTCTCGAGGCCCTCGGCGACGAACTTGAACGTGCCGTTCAGGTCGTCGTGCGACCGGGCCCGGCCGATGTCGTCGAGCGCGGGAAGCAGTGCGAGGAGCACGGCCGCAGTGGCCGAATCCTTCGTCGCCTGCCGGTCGCGCTCGACGCGACGCCGGTAGTTGTCGAACTCAGCCTTGAGCCGCTGCAGGTCCGCGGTGCGCTCGACGAGCGCGGTGCGGGCCGTGGCGAGCTCCGAGTCGACGTCGCCGTCGGGGGCCGCGCCTGCGAACCCCTGCTCCGGCGCCTCGCGCACCGCGCCCGTCTCCGGGTCGATGCGCCGCTTGTCGTTCACCACCGGCTCCTGCCACTGCTCGGCACCGTCCGGAGCGGACCCCGCCCGCGCGTACGCGGCCGAGGCCTGCTCCTGGACGGACGGATTCTGAGCAGCTGCGTCCCTCGCGAAAGGGTTGCCGCCTGGGCTCACTTGTTGTCCTCGTCGACGATCTCGGCGTCCACGACGTCGTCGGCACCGGACGGGTCGCCCGCGGCACCACCGGTCGGGCCACCGGTCGCGCCGGCGTCACCCTGGGCGTTGGCGTACATCGCCGTGCCCATGGCGCTGCTGGCCTTGGCCAGCTCGTCCACCGCGGACTTGATGGCCTCGATGTCGCTGCCGCCGACGACGGCACGCAGCGCGCCGAGCTTCTCCTGGACGTCGTTCTTGGCGTCCTCGCCGACCTTGTCGCCGTTCTCCGCCAGGAACTGCTCGGTCTGGTAGATCAGCGACTCGGCCTGGTTGCGGACCTCGACCTCTTCGCGGCGGCGCTTGTCGTCCTCGGCGAACTGCTCGGCCTCGCGCATCATGCGGTCGATCTCGTCCTTCGGCAGCGCCGAGCCACCGGTGATCGTCATCGACTGGCTCTTGCCGGTGCCCTTGTCGGTGGCGCCGACGTGCACGATGCCGTTGGCGTCGATGTCGAAGGTGACCTCGA
>JAVEDQ010000265.1 GCA_030840885.1 Frankiaceae bacterium | reverse complement strand
ACTACGCGCTGCTGACCACGACGCTGATCGCAGCCGTGCAGATCGGCGCCGTCGTCGTGGGCCACGTGCTCGCCGTGGTCAGCGCCCACGATCGCGCGCTCGTGGAGATCAAGCCGGTGGCAGCCGCGACCCGAAGCCAGTACCCACTGCTGGTGCTGATGGTCGGGCTGACCTGCCTCGCGATCGGCCTGCTCGTCGGCACCTGAGGCTCAGGGCTGCTGGGTCGCCGGCTCGTCGGCGCGGATCTCGTCGGCTGCCTGCTCCTCGGGGCGGGGATTGGTGGCCGGGTCGGGCTCGATGACGTCGATCGACGGCTGGGTCTGGTCAGGGGACTCGCTCATGCGCGGCCCTTACCCACGGCCCCGCTCTCGACGCGCTCAGTCATCGGCGCGCTCAGTCGTCGGCGCCCACCGTCTCCAGCGCGCTGGCCGCAGCGTGGACGTCGTGGGCGAGGACCACGAGGTCCTGCAGCTCGCCGTCGCCGTCCCGGATCTGGTCGGTGAGCAACGCTTCGCCCCGGAAGCCCAACCGATTGAACATGCCGATGGTCGTCTCCTGCACGGCCACGACCTCCACGACGACCTTCGACAGGCCCATCTCGACGGCGGCGGTCAGCGCGTGCTCGGCGAGCCGCGCACCCACCCCCTGGCCTCGAGCCTCGGGTGCCACGACGAGCCGGAGTTCCCCGACGTGGCTCGACCAACCGGTCAGCGGCAACAGCGCCAGGTAGCCGACGACGGCGTCTTCGGAAACGGCGAGCCAGCGCGCGGCACGACCTTGTGCCTCGGCCCATCCCCGCACCACGGCCAGGTCGTCCACGGGTTCCTTGACGAAGGTGCGGTCCCCCTCGGGCAGTGCGGTGAAGAACTCGGCCAGGGCGTCGGCCTGCCCGGGGTCGAGTTCGACGAGCACCAGCTCGGGCGACGTGCGGCTGGCGGTCTCGCTCATGCGGACTCCTTCTGGGCCGCCGAGCGGGCGCTCGAACCCGCGCCGCCCCGCGTACTGACGGGTGTGTCGAGCTGGTCGCTGCGCTTCTGCAGGAACTCGACGATGGTCGGAATGGTCACCTTCGCCGCCGCCTTCCCGACGGCGAGCCCGATGTGGCCCGCCTGCAGCCGCAGCTCGTCCTTGTCCTTCGACCCGACGAGGTCGATCAGCGGCGCCGCGGCCTCCACCGGCACGATGTGGTCCCGCTCGGCGACCACGTTGAGGAACGGGCAGGTGATGGCGGACAGGTGCACCGGCTTGCCGCCGAGGGTGATGTCGTCGTTCATGAAGCCGTTCTTGCGCACGAACTGCTCGACGGTCTGCCGGGCCGCCTCGCCGGGGAAGGGGATGTGGTCCTCGGTCCACTGCGTCATCGTGCGGTGGGCGACGAGATAGGAGTCGCTCTCGAGGTTCTGCAGCAGGTTGGCGTACTTGCCGAGATCGGCGGTCGGCTTCAGCACGCGGAAGGCCTGGCGGATGACGTTGGGCGGAACGTTGCCGCTGTCGTCGATCAGCTCGTCGACGTCGAGGTTGCCGGGCCGGACCACATCGGTCATCAGCCCCATCTTCGTGAAGTCGGTCGGCGTCGCGATCGTGGTCAGGCTGCGCACCGGCAGCTCGGGGTGGCGGGCCAGGGTGAGCAGCGTGAGGTCGCCGCCGAAGCAGTAACCGAGCACGTTCAGCTCGTCGGCCCCGGAGACCTCGAGCGCCTTGCGCATCGCGGTCGGGAGATAGCCGTCGGCGTAGTCCTCGAGCGTGTTCTGGGCGTCGCGCTCGTCGGCGACCCCGAAGTCGAGCAGGAACACGTCGAGCCCCGCGTCGCGGAGGTGCTCGACGAAGCTGTTGCCGGCGTGCAGGTCGAGGATGTAGCTGCGGCTGATCAGGCTGAAGCAGATGAACAACGGCGGGTAGTGCCGGACCTCGTCGTTCCGGTAGCGCCAGAGGCTGCAGCGGTCTTCGGTCCAGACGGTGTCCTTCGGGGTCGCCCCGACAGGGACGGCGTCGTAGCCGGTGGCGACCTTGATGCCGTTACGGGCGCGAAGTGCGTTGCGCTCGACTTCGCGTCGGACGCGGCCCACCACCGCTTCGGCCGTCTCGAACGGGTTCAGCAGACTGGGCACGGCGTTCCTCCTCGAGCGTTCGGGTGAGTTCACGGACGCGGCGATCAAGGGTCACGACCTGCTCACGCAGCAAGGTGACGTCGCTGCCGGCAGGAAGGTTCACCAAGTGCCAGAAGCGCCGGCTGCGACGTTCCACGAACTGCCGGACGTCGTTGGTCGTGCGCAGCGAGAGCGAGAGCACCTGCGCGAACTGCTTGGTCTGCACGACGGATTCGAGCTGGGGGGCGACGCGCGAGTCGACGGCGTCGAACGCCTGTCGCCAGAGCGGCTTCGCGGGGGGATCGGCCACGCCTCCTGCCTACCCCTGTGGCTGCGGTCACACCACCTGGCGCGAAGGCGGATGATGGCCGCATGCAAATGGGATTCGGCCTACCGGTGTCCGGGGCGTGGGCCACGGCGGACAACATCCGAACCGTGGCGACCGCCGCGGAGCGCCTCGGCTACCGGACGCTGTGGAGCTTCCAACGCCTCACCGTGCCGGTCGACGAGGCGGGCGCGCCGCAGCTGCCGCCGGCCTACGGGAGCGTTCTGGACCCGCTGCTCCCACTGGCCTACGCCGCCGCGGTCACCGACCGGATCGGGCTCGGGACCGCCATCGTGAACATGCCCTACCAGCCTCCGGCGGTGCTCGCCAAGGGCCTGGCGTCGCTGGACGTGCTCAGCGGCGGTCGGCTCCTCGCCGGTCTGGGCATCGGCTGGTTGCCCGATGAGTTCACCGCCGCCGGGGTGCCCTTCCCGCGGCGCGGCGACCGGGCCGAGGACTACCTCGCCTGCCTCGCTGCGCTCTGGGCCGACGATCCGGTCGCCTACGAGGGCGAGTTCTACACCGTGCCGCGGTCGTCGTTCCTGCCCAAGCCGGTGCAGCCGGGCGGCCCGCCGATCCTCCTCGGCGGTGCCGCCCCGAAGGCGCTGGCCCGGGCCGGCCGCCTCACCTCCGGGTGGATCAGCGCGAGCCGGGCGGACCTGACCGCGCTCGGCGACTCGATCGAGATCGTCCGGCAGGGAGCGCGCGACGCCGGCCGGGACGAGTCGGCGTTGCGCTTCGTCTGCCGTGGTGTGGTCCGCGGCGGCGAGCGCACGGGGCCGTTGACCGGCACGCTCGACGAGGTCCGTGCCGATCTGCCGGGGCTGGCGGCGCAGGGCGTGACCGAGACCTTCGTCGACCTGAACTTCGACCCCGCGGTGGGGAGCCCCGACGTGGCGCCGGAGACGGCGATGCGCCGGGCGCACGAGGTACTCGAGGCACTGGCGCCCGGCGCATAGCCGGTCCTGCTGGTCCTGCTGGTCGGCTCAGCCGAGGTTGGCGCGGAGGAACTCTGTGGTGCGCGACCACGCCAGCGACGCGTTCTCGGCGTCGTACGTGCCCATCAGGTTCTCGTCGTTGTGGAAGGCGTGGCCGGCCGGGTACAGGTAGAAGGTCACGTCCGTGGACTTGCTCTCGGCCTTGATCTGCGCCTCGAGGGCCTTCGCCTGGTCCGGCGGGTACATCTGGTCCTGCTCGCCGTAGTGGCCGAGGACGGCCGCCGACAGGTTGGCGTAGGAGTCTGGGATTGACGGCCCGACGCCGTAGAAGGGCACGGCGGCACCGATCTTCTCGCCCTGCTGCGCGGCGAGCAGCAGCACGAAGCCACCACCCATGCAGAAGCCGATGACGCCGACCTGCTGCGAGGTCACCGCCTCGTGGCCGAGAAGGAAGTCGACGGCACCCCCGAGGTCGGTAGCCGCCTGCTCCACCGGCAGCTCGCCCATCAGCTTGCCCGCCTCGGCCGCGTCGTGGGCGACACGGCCGCCGAACAGGTCCGGAGCCAGGGCCACGAAACCCTCGCCTGCGAGCCGGTCGCAGACGTCGGCGATGTGGTCGGTGAGGCCCCACCACTCCTGGATCACGATGACGCCGGGGCCTGAGCCGTTCTCCGGAACGGCGAGGTACCCGTGGGCGTCCTTGCCGTTGCTCGTGAAGATGATGTTCTGACGGGTTTCCTGATCGGCCATCGGAAGTCCTTCGTTGTCTATAGGGGTGTCGTCGAGGGCGAGCGGACCCGACCATCCGAGATGGGCAGTCGACGCTCTTGCGCACGTTAACCCGCGCGGGATGGGTGCTCGTCCGGCGGTGCGGCCCGGGGTCCACCGCCGCGCGGTGCACGATGGTCGCAACGGCTGCGGCACAGGGCAGCGCCAGTCGGAGCGGAGGGGACGAAAGTGCGCCAGGTCTCGCCGGGCAAGCAGCGCGCATCGGTCCAGCCCTCCGAGCGTGCCGGGCGTCCCTCGTTCTCGAAGGAGGGCGCGGGCGGCCACGGGTCGGGGCAGCACGGCTCGAGCGGGCACGGCTCGGAGGGGCATGGGTCAGGCGGACATTCGGAGGCACGCACCTACTCGGCCGCAGTGCTCGGGGTCGTGCTGGTCGGCGGCATCCTGCTCGGGCTGCTGTTCGCCGGCGTGATCTCCTCGTTCGTCGGCGGCTCGTCCGGTTCGGGTTCGGGTTCCAGCAAGCCCTCGACACCGGGTGCGATCGCCTCGCAGCGGAGCGAGAATGCGCAGAGCCGGCAGCGGTCGGATTCGCTGCAGGCGGACACCCCGGAGGCCCGCGACGTCCGCATCATGGGCTGTGGAACCGACGCGCGGGGCTTCGCCTCCGCCCGGGTCCTGATCACCAACGGCACGGCGCAGCGCGCGACGTACTACGTCCGTGTCCTGTTCACCACGGCAGGCGACGGCCGCATCGTCAGCGACGACGTCGCCTCGGTCAAGCGGCTGCCTCCGGGACAGGTCGCTCCGCTGCAATCGGTGAACGCCGTCGATTCCGCCCCCGGGGAGCAGGTCAACTGCACGCTGGGCAGCGTCAGCCGCTTCTGAGCCCCGACGCTGGTCTGTGACCGCTCACCACGCCACCCGTGAGGCCAGTCTGACGTTCGCGACGATGTGGCAAGCCGCGACCTTGTCGGTCCACGCTGCGCAACCGATCGGCGGAGGCATGAGATCTTCGCGGTCCTGATCTTCGTCTGGCATCAGCAGACGATTTATGTGAACGCCACATTCTTTCGATTCGCTGGCCAGTCGTGTACCTGATTGTAGTGATTCGATAAGCTGTTTATGAC